>CALLYL010000076.1 GCA_937859535.1 uncultured Myxococcales bacterium | reverse complement strand
ATCAAGCCTGGTAACAGCTTGACCCTGCGCTTCGTGCCCCCGGGCACCTCGATCTGTTTCACGATCTTTCACTTCTTGACGGATTGGATCTTCCGTTTTCCATATTCAGAATAACACTGATCTTCATGACAACACGAAGCTGGGTGCGCCTTGTTGGTGTCTCCGTGGTCGTCCTGTCCAACACTCTTCCACACTCGGCGTCGGCCAGTCCGGCCCGCGCCGCCCAACGTCAGCCTTCGCTTCACCTAAGTCCTGGCAACATCAGTAGTTCCCGCACCGATCAGCCCACTGCCACAGTCTGGCCGGGACTCCGTAGCTGGACTCCGCAGCTAGAGTCTGAGTACAGTGCTTTTGTTGTCTCGCTCGGTGAGAAAATAGCGCAGCGCAGATGTCGAACCCTCGCAGCGTGCCTCAACGATTCATCCATCAATCCCGATCCCGAGCCACTTGGCCGCGACTTCCAGTTCCGGGCTGACTGTGCGGACGTGCCATACATTCTGCGCGCCTACTTCTCCTACCGTCATGATCTGCCATTCGGATTCACCAAGGAGATGCGAGGACAAGGTCGTGATGCCCGGTACTATCGCAACGCTCGACCGGAAGGAGTCCGGACCTGGCGGGATTACGCAACCCCACGCAAGCTGTTCGAGAGCCTCAGTAGCGCGGTGCACTCCGGTTACTTCCGGACCGCTCCTGAGATTGAACGCGCTGACTTTTACCAGACCACGGTCAATCGCATTGCGATTCGTCCCGGCACCACCTATTACGATCCAAATGGACACGTCCTGGTGGTCTACGGACTACGTGAAAATGGCGAAGTCTTGACGTTTGACGGGCACCCGGATGGATTCCTAACCTTCGGCTCTCTGTCCGAAAAGAACGTCCGTGGTGGAGAGAGCCAGGGCGGAGGCTTCAAGAATTTCCGTCCACTCCGCGTCCAGAATGACTCCCTATCGTTTGCCAAAAACGGGGAACTCAGCGACTTTGGGGGCAACCTCCAGTTCGACAAGAGGCGCTACGTTGTCGACGGAGTGCAAGTCAACTATCACGCCTGGGTCCGTTCTCAACTACGTCTCCCAACCCTGGCCACCGCAGAGAAGGAGTCGCGGATTCCCTCCACCCGAACCGCGAATTCCCATGGCGGGGTGATGGAATAGGAATCACTGCCTTTCGTCCGGCTCTGACACCGATGCCACCATCCCCGAAGCAGGTAGCATTGAGTAGCCCCGGTCGGCGCTCGAAAGGCATGATGACGACGGGAAGTTGCATCCCGTCAGTTGATCTAGAGTCGATAGCGGCGCTCGACCTGCACACTGGCATGGATGGAAAGCGTGCCAGACTCGACTGGAGTACCCACCTCTGCGGTCGATTTCGACATCCGCACGACCGGACCGCTCGCCGCCGACAGGACATCGATCTGGTGCGGCGGATCGAGCTTCGCCCCGAGCGCCTGAGCCACGATAGTGGCCGAACGATCCGCAGCCTTCACTGCGGCCGCTAGCGCCTGCTCCTGGAACGCGTGCGCATCACGCAGCGCAAAGCGGATCCCCGAAGCAAGATTCGCCCCGGCGCTCACCGCAACATCGAGCACCATCCCTGCTTGGTCTACCTCGCTCAGCACCCGCAGCATGTCATCGACCCGATAGGCGATAATCTGTCCTTTGGTTGGACTCTTTTCGTCATAGTCGTAGATGGGTGACAGACCGATGCCCGTGGTCTTGAGCGATTCAGATGGAATATTCAGGGCTTTGATGCGCGCAATCACTGCACTCATCCGCGCTGCATTGGCGCGGATTGCTTCGCCAGCGCTTTTGGCCTCGACCGTGACACCCAGATCCAGCTCCGCCACGTCGGGACTGGCGCTCACTATGCCCTCTCCGGTCAGTTTCAGCGTACCTACGGTTTCATGTCGTTCTTTGCGAGACATATCCTGCTCCTTTTAAATTCCAAACAACCGCACACCAGAGTCCGTCGCAGCCCTGCGATCGGATATCTAGCAATGATAATGTAAGGCTCGAAACCCTGCCGGGAAGCCCGCTGGTGGAGCCTTCCCCAATGGTTGCTCTCGGAGCGAGGGAAGTATTCGCGAATTCCTCAACAGTGGCGATGTGATGCGACACAAACTGGGCGAATACCGTTTGGTCGCTGATCACGAGTGGGTTCACCGTTAGGTCGGCAGAGAGAATTTCCAGCGATTCCACAAAGAGCTGATGCTCGACCACCGTCATCGGCGGATTGTTGTCCACCTCGACGATCAGCCGACCTTTGACCCGTACGTTGTCGCCCTTGCCAACCGCGTTCAACAGCGTGCCGCTCACGCTGGCAGAAGGACAGTCTTTGCCCGTAGAGGTCGCGCTCGGGGCCATTGGCCCAATCGCTTTGACCACGAGCCCGCATGGCGGCGTCTTACAGTTCGCGTCCTGCACCCAGATCTGGTAGCGACACTGCTGGTTGGCTGCGTTTACGTATTTATCGACCTTGGTCACGGTCACCACGCGATCAAGTACAACGCGTACGCCATTGCCAAACGGACCATTGCCGGGATCCGTGTCGATCTGGTTGATCGTCGCTGGCATGTAATTGTACATCGGCATCGCCATGTCCGGCGTCGGCGTCGGCGTCGGCATCATGGTCGTGTCGGGCGAGGAACAACCCATCGCCAGCGCCAATACCGCTGCCAGCCCGCCCGCCGAGCGAGCAAACCGGCTAACCGTTTGATTTGATTGATGGATAGTGGAGTGTTGATCCAAGGTTTTGGATCGCGAACCGGACAACCGAAGCTGCGTCTTATACGTCATTGGAGAATGGCCCTAAGTAAAGGTTCTCTCTCGAGCGTACGGCGCAAGACAATGGTCGTCAAATTGAAATTGAGTCCCACAAAATTCGAGAATATGCGACGCCATTTATCGGCAAATCGCATATCGCACCCGGGACAGCTAGCTTGGTGAATTTACGGCTGAAGTTGGGCGTTCGACTCCATCCAGTTGATGACATCCTGGAGTCGAACCTGGATACCGGCGACATCCTGCGGCTTGCACAGGTCACGCGCCTCGTAGAGCTTGATCACTGCCCACGCCGGAAGCGGCACCGGCGGAACCCGAACCTGCTGCACCCCCCCCGGAGGAGCCGTGCCACCGGCAGGTGTTGCGCCCCCGGCATTGGGACTTTGTGAAACGCTGACCATTTCCTCAATCGCCGTCGGTGAGCCCACAGCAGTCATCGCATCGAGCAGTTGCAGCATCATCGGCGTATTGCCGGCATCATCCGCCACCGCGTTCAAGTTGCTACGCACCTGCTTGAACAGACTGACGCCTGCCTTGGAATCAGGCAGCGGCACTTTGATGGGAGAACCCTTGCGAAACAGCGAGATTGCCAGCCGAATCTGGTTCTCGTTGCCCGGCTGCGTCGCTCCCTTGGCTCCACGACGAGGCTGAGCAGTCCGAATCGCCACCCGGCCAAAGCTCTCGAACTGCTCCAAAAACGATGCATAGGCACCGGCCTCGCACTGCTGTGGACGTGGCCCCAGCGCAGCATCCACTTCTTGATCGGCAGCGACCTGGGTCACTGCCTTGGACACCGAGCCAGAGATTCGGGCAAACGCAGCGGCGTAGTGAACCGCGCAGTTTTGCGCCTCTGCCGCACCTGGAAACAACGACGCACCGACGAGGGTTAGGACAGAAAAGAGAGTTGCCTTCATGCGAAACATCTTACCGCAAGTGGCTGAGTGCGCTACCGTCTCGCCACTCCAAACCGCAGTTTTTGGCGGACAGCGGGCTTTAGCCAGTGTAACGCTGTGGCGCGATGTGGATGCTTGTCCTCGGGATTGCCTTTGCGATCGCGGCCTGGCTGACCATCCTGCTGTGGTCGGGCTGGGTGCGTCCGCTGCGACGGCTTCGCGACCAAGTGCTGGCGCTGTCGAGGGGCGAGTGGAATCGACTGCTGCTCAGCGAACCACTCCCCGGCGAGCTGTGGACCGTGCTGCTACGGCTCGAGGGTTTGCGGCGTGCACTCCTTGATAGGCTGCGCTCCAGCACCGAGCTGAACCTGCAGCTCGAAGGTGAGGTGGCCCGGCGCAGTGCCGAGCTTGCCCGTCGCAACGCCGCGCTAGGACAAGCAGTGGCCAAGCTTCAGCAAGCCCGCGAGGAACTGGTGCGCAATGAACGATTGGCAGCGGTTGGAAGCGTCGTCGCCAGTTTGACGAGTGAGATCAACAACCCGGTGAGCAGCATGGTGTCGCTGGTGGAACCGCTCAAGGACACCCACGGTGAGCTTTCGGACTGCCTACTGACCTGGGCTGGGCAGCGAGAGCAAGACGAGTCGTTGCAACTGCGAGCCAAACTGCTCACCGATGAGCTGCACGAGATGTTGGCGCTGCTGCTGCGGGGCGGTCGACGGGCCCGAGATGTCGTGCGAGCGATGCGAGGCTACATCAGCGCCGGGACAGGAGAAATGTCCACGGTATCGCTGCTGCCACTACTGGCCGACCTGTATCAGCTCTTTGCGGAACGACTTCAGCCGAACTTGCACCATCGCCTCGGCTCACTTCCGATGGCTCGTGAGTTACGGCCAGCGATGTTGGTGGTTGGGCCTGTTCTCGTCCGGATGGTTCGCAGCGATCTGACGATCTTGCTGTCGCGCTGGCTGCTGCGGACCATTCCACGACTCGGACCGGAGCACCGTACCCAAGTGACCATTGAGTCGGGTTTGTCAAGTGAAATCGGTCCTACCATCGAGCTGCGGCTGGAAGACAATGGGCCGCCGCTGGCTCCGACGGACCTGGCTACGTGGCAGGAACTGGTGACCGCCGATCAACACAAGTTCGCCATCCAAACCAGAAGCCAGTCCGCCGACTGTCGCGCCGATGGCATGACCACCGAGCTGCGTCTCTTATTGTTACTGGCCCGCGATCGGAATGTCGCCGAAACGGCGAGCGAGGACGAACTACTTGGGGACGCGGAATAGGCTGTTGATGTCGGTGAAGTAGACATCGCCGCCCGATACCGTCAGATAACCAGTGCTGTAGCCCGCGCCGTCGACTAGCTCAGGCGTGCCGCCGGACTTCGGCACTTTGACGAGTGCGTCGTCGTTCAAGCTTGCCGCTCGGAAGTAGTACACGTGCGTATCCGACAGAGCCAGCCGCGCCGTCGGATTGGCCACTGGCGCAATCGTCTCGGCAGCCCCGCCTCGCTTGGGCATGCGTGCGACCGCGTATTTGCCGGAAGAGCCGATGCCTTGAAAGAAGTACAGGTGGCTGCCATCACCGACGAGCCTATCAACGTTATGGTCCGGTGTGGCGGGCAGCAAGCTCTCGGCCTTACCTCCGCTCTTTGGGACACGCCACAGCCCACTGTTGCTGCGAAAAAATACGCTTTCGCTGTCGACAACGATCTGATCCATGCCGGCCTGACCTTCGACCAACACTTCGGGGCTGCCGCCGGACTTGGCGACCCGCAGAAGCGCTCCACCGGGCGGTTGCGTCAGGAACGTCGAGAAGTAAACGTGCGTCTCATCAACCGCGAGATGGATGGGCCGCGTCACCTCGATCACGACGACCGCCGGACCCCCAATTTTGCTGACGCGCAGGATGCCGTTGGCCGCTTCCGATGAGAAGTAGACGTACTTGTCGTCAATTGCCAGCTCGCCGGTCAAAATCTGCGGCACTCGCACCAGCGTCTCGACCGCCCCACTCGTCGCCGAGATCCGCAGCACGGCATTTTCAGCCTTGGCAAAGCCCCCCGTCACCACAAACGCATGGTCGCCCTCCACCGCAACCCCTTTGGGATGATCCAGCGGTGAGGCCAGCCGTCGAGCTCTCGTCCAGCCAGGTTTCTCTGCCCCCCCACCAGCTTGGGCCGCGTTGTCACCAGGCTTGGCCGACGAAGGCTGCGCGCCGTCCTTCGAGCGAGCCCACAACAGCGATCCGAGACCAACTGCACCTACAGCAATGCCGATCCATACCTTGCGAAGTGACATCCGAACTCCTTGGCACAGTCTACATGAACCGCCGCGCTTCCCGAGACAACGACCCACGCGTACTTGCCGATAACTGGATCAAGTTCGCTGTCTCTTTCAATTCAAGATCCGCAGCGATCTATTTTTGTCATTCGGAGGCAACCGTGTCGGATTACGAAGCGACGCCATACGACGGCCATCATACACAGGGCGATTCTGAAAACTCATGGAGGACCAACGCCGCCGAACGATTCGTCGGCTACGGAAACTGGGCTGGTCCCGGCAACCGGATGGATCATGAGGAAGCGGACTACATCAAGCAGCAGCGGGCGCGGGATCCGAACTATGACCCATATGTCGATCCGCACATGCTCAACAACCCACGGTATCAAGCCACCGATGGGATGGATGCGGCGGCGCAGGTCCATGACCACGGCTATTACAAGCACCTCGGTGCCGATGCGAGCACCATGGACATGTTCACGTGGGACGGCCTGCACCGAACCCGCGAGGACGACCGCACGCTCGTCAACTCGACCCGTGCGGAGATGGCGGCCAACGGCGACCGCTATTCTCAGGACGCGCAGGGCTTTGGCAAAGGACTGCAAGGCTTCTTCGGCGCTCGAGTCATGGGGCAGGACGCCGTGGACTGGGCGGGCAACAAAGCCGGTGAAGCGGGCCAGGGCATCTCGAACTTCGTAAACGGGGCGCGCAACTGGAACTCGCTCGGCGATGCGGCAAGCGGCGTCGGTCAAGGCATTCGCGGGGCCGGTAGCTGGTTGGCCAACACCGGGCGTGAAGCGTGGCAGGGTGTCTCCGGTGCAGCGCGCAACATCGGCGGTCTCGGCTGGCAGGGAGCTCTCGGCGCAATCGGTGGTTTCGCCAACGTCGGGCTCGCTGGCGCGGCTCACCTTGGTGCGCAGGCATGGGATGGGGCGCGATCCCTCGGTGGTGCGGCCATCAATGGCCTCTCGAACGCCGCAGGCACGGCCGGTCGCGCTATTTCAAATGGGGCATCCGCCGTTGGTGGAGCCATTTCAAACGGAGCACAAGCCGTTGGTGGAGCTGTTGCAAACGGTGCCCGTGCAGTCGGCGGAGCAGTCTCTAGTGGAGCATCCGCCGTCGCTGGTGGTGCCCGCCGCGCTTGGAACTGGCTCACCAGCTAACCGCCAACCAGTCTTCGCATCCACCCACTCCACGCCCTGCTCCTGCGAACCTTACCCGTCGGCTACACCATCGGAGTGGGGGCTCCCAGCTCACGCAGCGTATCCACCACAACCCGAGCCGTCGGACGAGCCGCAGGTCGCTCGGAAAGACATGCGTCGACCAGCGCACACAGCCGAGCATCCAGTTCCGAGCGCGAGGTAGCCAGCGTAGCAATCCGCATCGGTTGTTTTTGCGCGTAGGCAAACACCGGTGGCTGCAAAAACGGCAGCACACTGGTCAGTAGCTCGAATGCAATGACGCCAAAGCTGAACAAATCCGACGATGGCTGCGCCAAGTGCGATCCCGAGTGCCACAACTCCGGTGCCATGTACATCGGCGTGCCGATAAGGATCCCAGACTGAGTGACCGATTCTTGGACCCCCGACGCCGTGGACTCAGCGGGAGCAGCCAACGAATCAGGAAAGGAATTCCGACGAGAAGACGATTCAGCGCCCAGCGCTTGAGCCCCAAGGCCGGCACGCGCCGCCGCCACAGCAACGGGAGCAACCCTTGGCTCGCCATGTCCCCGGTCTTCTTGAATCGTCACACTCTCATCTCCGGCAGCTCGGCGACCACTCGAGACCAACAATTGCCCAGGAGCGCTCGCCGGAGCACTCCCTGCGGCCGCGATCGGAATGTCCGCCGTGTCCGCATCCCCCACCGCTGCGCCGTCGAGGTCACCATCCGCTTCATCCGTGTCGAACCACTCTCGACCAGGAATCGCAACCTCGACGCTCTCCTCCAGCGGATCTATCACCGCCGGCACTGGCTCGATCGAGGTCCGCTGGAGTGATGCGGTCTGCACCTTCGTCACCAACAACGAAACCCCGAAGTCCGCCAGCTTCACAAAAGGCAACGCCGCATCCCCTCCCCCCGCCAACAGGACGTTATCGGGCTTGAGGGAATGAGGACGGTTTTCGTCGAGAAATCAGCTACTTAGAGGGGGTGCGTACGGACTGCGTACGGAATCAGTTTGATACGATTCGGATGGGCTGCTCGCCTTTTTCTAGGCGCTGCATTCTGTACGGTCTGGGCGTGAATCAGCACACCGTCACATTCGAGAGAAGCTCGGATGGGGGCCGTCAGGAGTTTCTGTCGTGACCCGGCGGTCGGAAGCGACCCTAAGCACGACACTGGCCTCAGCGATACAGCGTCACTTCCCGTTGCGATGGTGCAGTGTGACCAGGCTGTCCAAGACTTCGCGCGGAAGGCTCTTGAGTAGCTGCTCCGCAGCCCGCTGGGGTTCTGTTGTTGCTCCCTCACTGCCGAGGCTCAACATCTCAACCATGCGGGCCGTCTTGGCCCCGCTGACCGCCTCCGGCTGCGCATAGTGCCGTTCCGTCATGCTGAACGATCCATGTCCAAGGCTGGCCGCGACGGCATGCGACACCGCGCCCGACTGCACCCCCAGCGTGGCCCATAATCCACGAAGGCTATGCGGACACACGCGCGGGATGCCTGCGGCCTGACAGATGTCCCCGACGGCTCGCCAGAACACCTGACGATGGCGGAGCTTGCCGGTTCGGCCATAGCCGAAGAGCGGTTCGGCGGGGAGTCGTTGGGTAGCAATCTTGGCGAGCCGTGATTGAAGCACCACGGGCACGTCTAGGAATCGGCGAGCGTTGCGGGTTTTGCCGCTGTCGATCCACAGGATCTGTCCAGCCCGATCTACGTCGCGGGCGCAGCGCTTGAGCACTTCCCCCGCGCGGAGCCCCATCAGCAGCGCGACCACCGCGCCGAGCGCCAGCTCGCTGCCCTTTTGGTCATATCGGCGCAGCGCTTCGTCGATGAACAGCTTGGCCTCTTCGATGCGGAGCTGGGGTTTGCCTGCTTCGACTCGCCCCACGGGCTGCACGTCGGCGAAGGGGTTACCGCTCGCGTAGCCCTTGCGAACGGCCCAGGTGAACATGCCTTTGACTAGCGCCAAGTAGAAGCGGTGCGAGGCGGCTGCCATCGGCTTGCCGGTCTTGGGGTTGGGACGCTCGACGGCTTCTTGGTACAGCGCGGCGGCGCGTCTGGGGGTGAGCTGCGCGATCTCCTGATCGATGTATTTGTGCAGGAAGACGGTGATGCGGGCGTGCTGCTCTCGGCACGTCTCGGGTTTGGAACGGCCGGAACGCTCTTTATCGACGAAGTATTCGCTGATGACATCGCCGAGGGTGCGGCTCTGCACGGCCTGTAGTTCGCGCTTGGCCTGCGCGATCGCAGCGAGCGCTTCCTTCTCGGTGTGGAAGTACAGGTCTTGGCGCTGAAGGTCATGGTGAAAGATGCGGACGCGAAAGCGGGTGCCGTCCCGGTCGGGGTACGGGCCGTTGACACGCGGCGGGGCTTTCGGACGGGGCATGGTTCGTCTCCAGAGAGCGTCCCCTGCACACAAGGCAGAGACCGCCAGAATCGAATGTACCATCGAAGCGGCTATCCGTGCGGAACGACTTGGAAAGCCGCCGCTCCGCACGCTTCAGCAGTCCATGCAGCACTGCGCTAGCGACTGCTGAGGACGGCCTCCATCCGACGAAGATTTGCCCAGAGCACACACGCGCCCACGAGGCAGCACAGCGCGACGGCGTTCGATGCACTACCTAGACTCGATCACAATGGAGCAAGGAATCCGGCGTGCTATCCAATCTGTGCAGCAGCAGATCGATCAAGCACTA
>CALLYL010000075.1 GCA_937859535.1 uncultured Myxococcales bacterium | reverse complement strand
ATCGATCTGGACGCAAAGGAATTCTGTTCATGAGCGATTCCCTACGCATTCTATCGGCTCTGCCCAGCGGAGTGACTGAGTCCGCCGAGGTCATTGCCCAACTTGATCACTGCTTTGTGGTGGGCTTCGGCAGGATGAGCGAGCGCGAAGTCGCGGCAGTGTCTGCCCTGCCCCGCTTGCTGGCGCAGACTCCGCTTGCTGCCCGTGTCAAAGACACCTGCGACGCACTCCTGCGCAGCGAGTTTGTGGAAAGACACTTCGTGAGCTTGGCCTGTGCTCGAGCGGCTCTGCAAGGCGCGATGACCGATGCACTGGCCGCTCAGGCTTGCCAAGCACTGGGCAGGAGTGTTGCCAGCGATGAACCAGTCAACATTGCTACGGATGCCCCCGGCCATCATTCGGTGTTTCGGGAGAGTGCTCGTCACTTCCTGATGGAAATGGCGCTGTCTGGCTTTGCCCAGCTTGAACCAGAGACCCTGTATCCGTTCTACGCCACACTCGACAAAATTCAGGAAGAGCCGGGTCTGATCCGATTGGCAGCCGTTCTGTCAGGATTCCTCTCTGAGCTGCTGGCGGCACTTCCGATTCCGTCCGGAAAAACCATTCCTACGTATCGGTGGGTGGATCTGTGGACACGAGCGATGCTGCTTGCGGTCAAGGTAACGCCCTCTTCAACGATCAAAATGGTGAGCGGAGAGTTTTTGCCACTTGGCTGCGATCTTCATCATCACCGCAGCTTGTTTAGTGTCTGTGTTCACGGACTCCTAAGGCAAGGATCAGCGCATCGCTACGTGCGGACCACGGTGTCTGCCTACAAAGTAGATACCGTGATTGGGCATGAGATGTGGCGGCTCCTAGAGGGCACGTACGACAAGCTCCTCAAGGCTGTGCGTGACTGCGCGGTCGTCAAACTGAGCGATGCAGCGATGTTAGAGAGCGGCGATATTCTGTGGGACGAAAGTCGAGCCAGCGTCGGAGCATCCTACTCTCCGTTTGATATCGGTGCGACTGTGCTTGGTGTGGGAAAACCGCTGCCGCGTGCGCAGATCAGTGCCTTCGATCGACATCCCGCTCAGTTGGCCGAGTTGGTTCATCTGACTTCCTACAAGGTCATGAAGATCGACTCTGCTACCTCAAAAAAGCCTTCCGCTGGAGAGCTGGTGGAGGAGAAGGCGCTGGAGATTGCTGGATGCAAGCTGCCGCTCTCTGGGGCGCGGCTTTCCGATGCTTCAGGTATGACAATCGATCGCATCGAGAAGTCACAGGAGTTGATCGGACTGCTGCGTTTTGATCGTGGACGCTGGGCGGTGCAGCCGCTCGCGCTCAAGCTGGGTAGCAAGGCAGAGCTTAGCGGGACTCCACCTGTGTCGCTGAAAGCCAAAGATGACACCGTCGCTGTCCTGCGCGAACGGGCGAGCAAGCTCCTTCGTAAGAAGTCGTAGGCGGCGAAAAGGAAGACCATGGCGGACACTAGAAACGCATCCATCGATTCCTCTCCTCTGGAGATACAGAACAAGCAGCAGGCGCTGCTTTGGCGACTCCTTTCTGCGTGCTTTGGACAGGGGGAAAAAGCCCAAAACCTAGAGTCGTTGAGCAAAGAGATTGCTCAGGAATTGTCGATTCCGGACCTCGTGTTGGATCCGATGGTGTCGATTACCACGCTGCTTCAGCGATTCCCAGAGCTACGACCGCATTTCGAAACGCCACTTCCAGGGGCGATGCTCGATGAAGCAAGTGACGCGGAAGCGGTGCTGACCAGTTCGACGCCTGACCATGCAGGGAGTCCGGGGGCCGAGACCCCTGCGACTCCTGCTGATCGACTACGTCGAACGCTGGTGCTGTCGAAGCTTCTCCTGAATGCGTTCGGACCAGCGACTCAGACCAAGACCGTGACGGCACAACAGTATTCGCAGTGGACTCAGGATTTGGGACGGCTGGAAGAGGCCTTTGGTTATCCACAGGGTGCTCTCCGTGGTCGTGGCGGTGGCGGGGGAACCGGGCCGGGTGGTGGACGTCGGCTCCTTTCGGAAGAGGATCTCCGTCGGGGATTTCAAGGACTTGAAGCAGAGCTGGTCCGTCGCATGGAACTGCGTGAAGTGCTCAAGGACTCGCGCCTGGCGAGTAAGCTTCAGCCTTCGATTGCGCTCGTTGAACAGCTCTTGGCTGACAAAGCAAATTTGTCCGGAGTCGCGCTAGACAATGCGAAGAAGCTGATTCGCGCCTATGTCGATCAGCTTGCCGAAGTGCTCAAGCTCCAGGTCCAAAAGGCGAGCAAGGGCAAGTTCGATCGCAGCATTCCACCCAAGCGAGTGTTCCGGAATTTGGATCTAAAGCGGACGCTGTGGAAGAACCTGACCAACTGGAATCCAGCGGAAGAGCGACTGTACGTTGATCGATTGATCTATCGCCGCACCGCTTCGAAGACCCAACCAACCCGCCTGCTGGTGGTGGTCGATCAATCCGGTTCGATGGTTGATGCGATGATCCAGAGCACGATTCTGGCTTCGATCTTTGCCGGACTTCCCAAGGTGGACGTACATCTGATTGCATTTGATACTCGCGTGCTGGATCTGACGCCGTGGGTACAAGATCCGTTTGAAGTCCTGCTTCGTACAGAGCTTGGCGGCGGAACGTTGATCCGTCAGGCACTCATCGAAGCGAGCAAGAAGATTGTCGAGCCGAAGAACACCGCGATGGTGGTGATCTCGGACTTCTATGAAGGTGGCTCTGATCAGGAGCTACTCGATTACATCAAGGGGCTTAAGGACTCTGGCGTTCACTTCATTCCCGTCGGTGCGTTGCAGTCGAGTGGCTACTTTTCGGTGAGCGAGTTCTTCCGGACGAGGCTCGCAGAATTGGGCATGCCGATCCTGCACGGTGCCGTCAACAAGCTCATTCACCAGCTACGATACCTACTGAATTAGGAGAACTCCCGATGGCGACTCCCCGTACCAAGAAGACCAAGTCTGACGACCTCTCGGTAGCTACTGCGCCCGCTGCCACAACGGATGCAGCAGTGGCTCCCACTACGACTCCGGCTGTATCGGCTGAGACATCCTCTGGTGCCGCTGCCGAGTTCCCGATTGCAGCCAACACCGAAATGAAGGTTGCAGCAAACATCGAAGTGAAAGCGGAGACTCCGACTCCGGTGAAGGCGGCGAAAAAGGCCGACGTTCTGCGCCAGCCCGCCGAAGTAAAGTATGCAGAAGAGTTGGCTTACCTGGCTTCAGTTGACGCGGGCAAACGTCCGTTTAGCTGGAAGCTGTCGCCCCGGATGATCCGAACCTTCATCTTGGGGTCGACTCCTGCGGACAAGATCGAGCGTCCGATTGCACAGAAATTCTTCGGCGATCCCGCCCTGGTTGAGCGTGCCATCGTTACGCTGGCTTCGGATCGCGGACTGCTTTTGATTGGGGATCCGGGAACTGGAAAGAGTTGGCTGGCAGAGCTGCTTGCCGCAGCAATTTGCGGCAGTTCCACCCACACGGTGCAGGGCACGGCCGGTACGACGGAAGATCAGATCAAATACTCGTGGAATGTGGCACTGGTCATTGCCAGGGGGCAGTCCCGAGATTCGCTGATTCCTTCGCCGATCATGATCGCGATGCAGCACGCGGCCATGGGTCGAATCGAAGAATTGACGCGCTGCACGTCCGATGTTCAAGACGCGCTGATCTCGATTCTGTCGGAGAAATACATCACGATTCCGGAGCTGTCTGGTGACAACGTGGTGTTTGCTCGTCCCGGCTTCAACATCATTGCCACTGCGAACAGCCGTGATCGTGGCGTGAATGATCTATCGACAGCACTGAAGCGTCGCTTCAACTTCGTGACGATTCCTACGGTCACCAACAAGAAGAGCGAAAAAGAGATCGTGCTGTTCCGTACCCGCGAGCTGCTGACTCGGAATCAGTTTGAAGTCGAGTTGCCACCAGCGCTACTCGACATTCTTTTGCAGACCTTTGCGGATCTGCGGGATGCGCAGGCCGCAGCCACCAGCGACGATCAACGGCTAGAGTCCTCGCTATCGACTGCGGAGCAAATTGGCGTGCTCGAAGATGCGGTGCTCCATAGCCAGTTCTTTGGGCAGACGACTCTATCGGCTGGAAATGTCGCCAAGGCGCTGGTTGGAACGGTGGTTCGCCGGATTCCTGAAGAAGTGTCGATCCTCAACAAGTTCTGGCACTCAGTGGTGGAAAAACGCGCCAAGGAAAAGAAGGGTGAGTGGGACGAGTACCTGGAAGGCGGGAAGCAGGCGATGAGTCTGCTGAAGTAATCAGGGACTCTGCGCTGGCTGTTTGGAACGCTCGGAGCGGGGCCCCCGTCTGTGCGTCTTCCGGAATGCTGGTTCGTTGATTGGACAGGAACTTGATGATGGAACGTACTCCTCCGTCGAATACTGAGGCACTGGCCGCACTGCGTGAGCAGATGGAATCGGCTGTGCAGGCGTTTGCGAGCGACAAGCATCCCGTGGGTGAACTGTTGCAACTGATGGTCAGTGATGTCGAGCGCGCCATGCAGGAGCCGCTGGAGATCATTCCCGTTTGTCATCACTCGCCCTCCTCTGCTCTGCATGTGGCCAAGCGCTTGGCAGAGAAGCCTCCGAAAGTGATCTTCATGGAGCTATGTGAAGACCTACGGGGGGCACTGGATGGTCTGCGCGACTGTCGACTTCCGGTTGCGCTGCAAGCATTTGCTCAGACGGCGGATGCGTTTCCGAAGGCCTGGTCACCACTATCAGTGGTTGCACCGCTAACCGAGTTTTCCGCAGAATTCCAAGCGATTGCCTATGCGATGGAACACCCGACCACCGAACTGGTGTTTGTCGATCGTGCGGTGGACTATGTGTTCCAGTGGATGCCGCAAAAGGAAGACGAGCTAGAGCGGCATCTGGTGAAGGAAGAGGAGCACGATCAGGGGACTCCAAAAGCCCCAGGGGAAGAGGAATCCAGCGACGTTCCTGATCACGGTGCAGCCATCGGTTTGCAGATGGGCAACGTGGAACCGACCTTTGACGTATTCTTGGGATTCCTGCTCAAGAATGCACGGGTCCGCCACTTTACGGAGTGGTGGGATCAGTACGTGGAGCAGGCCGTTTTGGCTTCCGACTATGCGACGTACCGGTATGTGATGGCGCTGGTTGGAAGTCTGCTGCGTAGGCTCGGTCGCAAGGATGAAGATCACGAAAATGACAAGCGCCGTGAGCGCTACATGTGGACGCGAATGAAGGAGCATTTGAAGAAGACGGGGATTGCTCCTTCCGACGCGATGTATCTGTGTGGTGCGGTGCATGCGGTCAGTGATGTACCCGAGTTTGGGACGCGCTCAGATGCAGTTTGGGACATTCCCAAGCTGACGCCAACCAAGTGGTTGTATGGCCTGGTTCCATCGAGCTTTATTGCGATCGAACATCAGTTCCATCATCCGGCAGGCACGGTTGCCTTGGCAGAAACCACTTGGGAAAAGGGAGTGAGTGCGCTGGGTATCCATCCGTGGAAGTTGTCAAAGAGTAAGCCAGTAGCAGCGACGACAACCAAGCCAGCGAAGACCAAAGCCTCGGCTCCTACGGTGAGCCCTCGTTCGCCCACCACTCGGTCCGCAGATACGGCGCGAGTTCTAGGCTTCTTTACCAAACCGCCGCTTCTGCACAGTGCGGATGAAGAACAACTCTTGCGCTGGTCGGTCGACATCGTCGCGTTGGCCCGAGACAACGGATACTTGACGTCTACGGCGGATGCGATTGCGATCTATCAGACCTCGCTGCTACTGGCGAATCTGCGCAATCGTCAACATCCTTCACCATACGACTTCGAGGATGCGGCGATTACGTGCCTGGAAAAAGATCGCCAGGTCAAAAAGCGCAACGTTCCCAAGCTCTGTCAGATGCTGCTTGGTGGAAATCGGACCGGCCGGGTTGGCTATAGTGCGATGCCGCCGTTGGCGCAGGATGTCTATGCGCGACTCAAACCGCTCGGTTTGAATCTTGATGCGAGCACGATTCAGCGCGCACTCATTGATTTCAAAAAAGATCCACAGCTTCTGCCGTGCTCGGATCTTCTCTGGATGCTGCACTATCTTACGCAGGGGCATCCTGTGCTACGACCGATTATGGGAGAGCGAAAGCTCGGCCATGTGCCGGTTCAGGAGTCGTGGGACGTCTCGATCGGGAAGTATCAGGAGTCGATCATTCGGCTTGGTTACGAAGGCGTAACCGTCGAGTTTGTCGTTGAAAAGCGCCTAAAGACAGAGTCCTTTGGTCCCAATGCAAAGACCGTGACCGCGCTGAAGGCGGCCGAAGACTCGATCCTGTTTTTGAAGAGCGAGCGGTTGACAGCGGAGTTGGGTGAGCGTGCGGTGGAGCTGCTGCGCAACGAAATGAGCGCGCAGGATGCACCGAAAGTAGTGGAACGAATTCGCCGTTTGGTTCACTACTTTCGAGCCACTCCGGCGGGTCTGCCCACCTGGCTCAAAGACTTCGTGGCGACCGGGTACTCGCACTATTCGATGCTGCTTCCCAAGGGCTTTGAGGATCGCGGAACCAGGCCGAGCGAAGTGGCAGGAATGCTCAGCTTTGTGTTCGATTTCGAACCGCAGGCACTCGCACTGGGCTGTCAGCGGAGTCAGCTAGAGATTGCGGTTAAGCAAGCCGGGCCTGTGACCAGTGATCCCGCGAAGCTCGGTCTGCTCTGGGCATCGGAGCTGCTCCTGAAGTTGCGTGACATCGATTCGATTCGGGAATTCCTCGATCACACGCTCGACAATCCGCTGATGCTGCCGGTGTTTCCGGAGTACGTTTCTGGATTCCTACTGGCGCTGTCGTTTGCACCGGTGATTGGTCGGGTGGTGGTCGAGTTGCTGTCCAAAGCGTTTGCGAGACTGCCAGAGGAGATCCTGTATCCGTGGCTGCCGGGGCTCCTTTTGTCACTACGTCCCTACTCGGAAGACCTCCTGCCCAAGCTACTGAAGGATGTAAATGGTCTGTTTCCCAAAGACTGTAAGTCGCTTGGGATGTGGCAGGCACCGTGGGACAAAAAGCAGAGCGAGGCCAGTCCGACTGCGGCAGCTCCCGGCACGCTTCCGCAAACGGGCTCGGGCTCAGGTGCCTCCATCACTCTGTCGACACAAGAGCAAGCCGTGGTCGCTCTGCTCAAATCCGCACCGGCTACCGCTGAGACTCTCGCTACGCTGCTCTCCTGACACCTTTTCCTAGGCGCTGAGTACGAATTGCCAACAACTGGGGCGCTTTGCGGCTACCATGCGCCCCTCTTATGACCAGAGCTACCGACCATCACTTGCCCCAGCCGGGGGCCGTTCGTCATCATTCCACCGTTAACACCGTCGAGAAATCGGACCTTGGAGCTTCGCCGTTCGCTGCGCTCGGTCTGATTCCTGAGCTGGTTCGTGCAGTCGCAGAGTCTGGGTATACCGACCCGACCCCCATTCAGCAGCAGTCGATTCCACCGCTGCTCCAGGGTCGTGACATCCTCGGCTGTGCGCAAACGGGCACGGGCAAGACGGCGGCGTTTGCACTTCCGATCTTGCAGCTTCTGTACGGACAGAAACTCCCAGCACCGATCGAGCACAAACCAGCTCGACATCCCCCGGCGCAGAGAAAGACTCGCGCACTGATACTGTCACCAACGCGTGAATTGGCCAGCCAGATCGAGGAGAGCTTCCGAACCTACGGCGCGCACACCGGGCTCACCAGCACCGTGATCTTTGGCGGCGTCAAGCAGGGTCCACAGGTTCAGCGGATGCGCACGGGAGTCGACATCCTGGTGGCAACACCGGGGCGACTGCTGGATCTGATGGGGCAAGGCTTCATCTCTTTGCGCGATCTGCAATTCTTCGTGCTCGATGAAGCCGACCGCATGCTCGACATGGGCTTCATTCATGACGTGCGCAAGGTGCTGGCGGCGCTGCCTCCGATTCGGCAGTCCCTGCTATTTTCGGCAACGATGCCGCCGGACATTGAAGCGTTGGCGATGACGTTTTTGCGCAATCCGGCGCGGGTTGCGGTGGCCCCCGTTTCGTCCACGGCGGAGCGAATCGCGCAGTCGGTCTACAAGGTCGGCAAGAACGACAAGCCAAAGCTGCTGGCGTATCTGCTCAAAGATCCGAGCTTGTCGCGGGTGCTGGTGTTTACGCGAACCAAGCATGGTGCCAACAAGGTCGTGAAGCAGCTTGGCGATGCCGGTTATCGAGGGGAAGCGATCCACGGCAACAAGTCACAGAATGCCCGCGAAGCCGCCCTTGCCCACTTCAAGAGTGGCGAAACCCGAATCCTGGTGGCAACCGACATTGCCGCTCGTGGGATTGATGTGGATGGTGTAAGCCATGTCATCAATTACGACATTCCCAACGAGCCAGAAAGCTACGTTCATCGCATTGGTCGAACGGCGCGAGCGGGTGCGGAAGGCGTTGCGCTCGCATTCTGTGACTGGGACGAGCAGGGGTTCCTCAACACCATTGAGAGACTGATTCGCCAGCGGGTTCCGGTCGTCACCGATCATCCGTTTGCATCAGCAGGTGGTGGTCGTGGAGAGCGCACAGAGCCCGCGCCTCGACCGAACCAGGGAGCGCGACCGTCCTCGCCATCTCATAGGCCGCCTCGGCCCGATCAAGGCTCTGATCGTGGGCAGCGAACCGATCGCGGCGATCGCGGTTCGCATTCATCTCCACCGAGTCACCGTCCGCCCAAACCTACGGGTCGCGATGCCGGCGGAGCACGTCGCGGCGATGGGCCGCAAGGCGATCGAGGCCGTCCAGCCGCCAAGCCACATGGACGTCCATCGGGAGGTGGTTCGGGAGGCGGAGGGGATCGTTCGCGTGGTGCAGCAGCCGGGGCCCAGCGAGAGCGGACAGACCGTCAGCTTGATTGGATGAAGCGCATTACCTAACCACAGGGCCAGGATATGGAATGATCTATATGAATCATTCCATATTCCTAATATGGGACGCCTATGGTTTAGGGAAGGATTGGCAGCTTGCTTTTGACTTCCGTTCGTTGGCCTTTGCGGAAGCGGAAGTCGCACCGGTTGCCGCCTTGGGCCAGGGTTTCGGTGCGCTGGAGTCCCCAGCCGAAGACGTCGCTACCTACGATGTCGGCCTGGCAGATGAACGGAGCGAACTCACTTGCTCCGGCATCCAGCGCTAGCTGATGGATCGCGCAGCGATGGTAGGTTACGCCGTAGTCGAACTGGCCAGGTTGTTTGGGAAGATACGCAAGCTGCCATCCACCCACGGCGGCGTGCTGAGATCGACCGGCGAGATACGCGGTCAGCAGTTGCCACAGCGTCGAAAACAGAGCCCATGACATCACTTTTTGGGATAGCGCGGGCATTCGGGCAAAGCGATTCCGGGTGGCTTGTTCGCAGATTTGCCAGACCTGTGCTGCGGTTTTGCCGCAGCGGTGAAGCACCAGGTAGATCGCGATGTAGATGGCGCCTCCGAGGCTAAATGAGCGCATCTGGGATGCTCGCCAGCCAGGGTCCGGCATCAGGACCAGCAAGCGCTCTAGCTCCGACGGTAGCTCGGCCAGCGTGGCAAGGGTTTGCTCCGGGCCCAGGTCGGGCTTTAGCAGCGGCTCTAGCTCACGGCACCACTTGGACAGTTCGGCACGCGCACGCTTTGCAATGGTCGACAGGTTCGCGGGGTCTGGCATCGCTAGCTCCTGACTCGGTGAAAGGATTATAGGAGAGGATCCATCGCTTATGGCCCGGCGAGCCCGACATTTCTTCGAATAGATCGGGAGAGTTTGGGATAAAGTTCGGTGGTATCGGAAAGCGATCCAGTGCCTTATCTGCTTCGGTTCTCGGAGGTGTGTTTT
>CALLYL010000074.1 GCA_937859535.1 uncultured Myxococcales bacterium | reverse complement strand
CAATCAGTCCGAACGTCCCAGCCACGGCACGGCGGCGCTCTGTGCTGATCTTGGTTAGGGTGCGCCGGACCAGTGGGAAAGAC
Source organism: uncultured Myxococcales bacterium (assembly GCA_937859535.1). Classification (GTDB taxonomy): domain Bacteria; phylum Myxococcota_A; class Polyangia; order Palsa-1104; family JAEUJZ01; genus JAEUKA01. Next base: position 11,205 of record CALLYL010000074.1, on the reverse strand, counting down.
TCGATCTTCTGTCCGAACGCTTCGCGATGCGCAGCGTAGGTGGTGGCTTCGATTTCGGCGCGACGCATCATGCCGCACGCCGCGACGGCGTTGTAGACACGGCTGGTGTTCAGTACGATCTCCACCACCGACTTGAAGCCGCTATTGGGATCACCGACCGCCCAAGCCAGTGCATCGACAAAGTCTGCTTCGCCGCTGGCCATGCTGCGGGTGCCTAATTTGTATTTCAAACGTCTAATATGCACGCCATTGGGAGTCCCATCGGGCAGTCGTCTTGGGACCACAAAGGCACCGAGTCCAGGGGTTCCGCTGGGGGCTCCTTCGGGTCGTGCCGTCACCAGATACAGGTCGGCATCAATCACAGAACAGAACCACTTTTCGCCGTGTAAGCGCCAGGTATCCCCGTCGCGACGGGCTGTCATCGCATTGGCACCAACGTCAGAGCCGCCCTGAATTTCGGTCAGAAACTGCGCACCATGGTAGTGTTCCGGGGCCGTACGATCGTGGTGTAGGAGTCCGGGGAGCAGGCGTTCCTTGAGCGATTCATCGGCACGCGCTTGCAGGATCTTGATGAGTCCTGCGGTGCACGCGAAGGGACACAGATGTCCGCCTTCGCCATGCTGGGCGAGCAGATAGGCATACGCTAGCTGAACCCGTTCGTTGCCCGGCCGAGCGTAGCGCGACATCGCACCGGTTCGGTAGGCCAGACGACCAATCTCGAAGTAGCTCGGGTGAAAGATGACTTCATCGATGCGGCGTCCAATCGAGTCGAAGCGGCGCAGCGTGGGGAGGTTCTCATCCCGGTTGTTTTCGCGAATCAAGTCGTCAAGAATCGTCGCCGATTCTTCGCCAAACGCGGCAAGGCCCGGACTCTCTGTGGCCAAAACGTCCGCCCCCAAGTGATGGGACAGAATCGCTTGCAGATCGGTATCTGTTGAAAAGAAGTTCTTTCGTTTCGACTGCTGCCATTCGGCCAGCGCTTGGCGGGCAGCGTCGGGACCAGCGGTGGTGTGAGACTTCTGCGTGGGGCCTTGGCTGTTCATGACCAAAACCTACCACGATCTCTAGCCGCCGAACTTATCGAGTGCCGAGTACGTAGTGGCCGCTGCGACCGCCGCTCTTTTCCGCAAGCTCGATGTCCGTGATACGCATGCCGCGATCGACGGCCTTACACATGTCGTAGAGGGTAAGCGCTGCGACTGAGACGGCCGTAAGGGCCTCCATCTCGACGCCGGTGCGATCCATCGCGGTGACGGTGGCAGAGATCTCGATGGTGCGCTCGGTTGCGGAGTCATCGACCGGCGTGGGTGAAAGCTCCAACTTCACCGAGGTGATGCGCAGCGGATGACAGAGCGGAATCAGATCGGCGGTACGTTTGACGGCTTGGATGCCCGCGATGCGTGCGACTTGCAGCACGTCTCCTTTGGGAAGGTCGCCGGACATGATTCGTTCGAGCGTCGTCCGCTGCATCAGCACTCGGCCTACGGCGCGGGCTTCCCGTCGTGTCTCGGGTTTGTCGGACACTGCGACCATGTGGGCACGACCGTGCTGGTCGAGATGACTGAGCTGGGAATCGACGTTGTCTTTGGGATCTGCGGACATGTCGGCGCATGCTAGCATCCGAGGCATGCAGATAGGCAACACCTGTCGCAACGTGCGATCGCCGATTCCCGCATGGGGGTTTCTCCTGATTCTGTTCTGGCTGCCACTGGCCAGTGGTTGTCTGTCTTTGCGGAGCGTTTCTGCAACGGGAGCGGTGGGAACTTGGATCGGTGCGCGAGCCAGTGCTGCGAAGGACTTGGTGCTGTACTGCGAAGCGGAGAATGTTTTCGCAGGGGTATCGAGCACGGCGCTGCCCACTTGTTCGCTTGAGCAGACCAACGCCGCGATCGCAGAGATCACAGAATACTCCCAAGCGCTGAGTGAGTACGCCACTGCGCTGAAGAACCTAGCGGACTATAACGATGTCCGTGGTGCTGATCCGGCGCGTTCGCTGATCTGGAACCTCCAAAGGGTATCGTTGGGAGGGGTGATGCCGGTTGATGCAGCCTCGCTGGCGATGCAACAAGGAGCTGCGAGTCTGCTGGCAGCACTGAGCGAAGAGTGGCGGCGAAACAAGCTGGAGAGGATCGTAAAGGAGTCCCATCCGCATGTGCTGGCACTGTGTGAAGGACTCCTTTCGCGGGTTTCCTTGCTATCTGAACCGGCGCGTCAGATGCTTCAATCGGGCATTCCTTTCCGTCGCAGAAACCTGATCGAACTGGAGCGCAGCATCAAGGTTTCAGATCCCGCAGCGCGTCAGCAAAGACAAGCCCAGCTCATCGCGCTGCTTCACTTTGAACATGGACTGCGCGGAAGCTTTGAAGCGCTCCTTTCCTACAAGAAGGCGGTGCTCGCCTTTTCGCGGAGCCATCAGATCTTGTTCGACAGCGTGACCCAGAGCCGGAGCCTGCGCAGTCACGACAAGGAGATTTTCGAGCAGCTTCGCAAAGAGCTGCCTCCGCTGCTGAAGCAGACGCTGACTTGCTTGCCCGTTTGCACTCGTGGGTGGCGACGTGCTATGCAAGCGCCCTTCATGCAATCTCCGTCGCAAACACAAGAGACCTCTCAGCCTGCCAGCAAGGCCCCCGCCATTGAGCGCTCCGGTTTTGTCGCCCTGGTAGGTCGACCAAATGTCGGCAAGTCGACGCTGCTCAACAGCATTTTGGGTGAGCACCTGTCGATTGTGAGTCCCAAGCCACAGACCACCCGCAACCGCATTTTGGGCATCAAGAACCTGCCCACTGCCCAGATTGCTCTCGTCGACACGCCGGGGCTACATCTGACCACCGTCAAGGGTCGCACGGCGCTCAACCGCTTCATGGTCGAGGAGGCGCAGCAGGCCGTCGAAGGCGTCGATGCGGTGCTTTTGGTCGTGCAGATGAAAGTTCCCGAAGGCAAGTCGATCGAAGAAGTCGCTCCGACGCTGTCCTCTGCGGATGAACAGATCGCCCAGCAGATCCTCTCGCTCGGCAAGCCGCTGATCGTCGTCATCAACAAGACCGACATCGTGCCGGATAAGCGGATGCTGCTGCCGATGATCGACTCGCTCGCGAAGAAGCTTCCAGGGGCACCGATTGTGCCGACCTGTGCGCTTAAGGGGGACGGGGTCGAGCGGCTCCTCGAAGAGCTTTGTGCGGTCCTTCCACTCGGCGGCGCGTTGTTTCCCGAAGATGTCCTAACGGATCGGCCCGAGCGCTTCTTGGTGAGTGAACTCATCCGCGAGCAGGTCTTTCTGGCGACAAAAAAGGAAATTCCCTACGCGGTCGCAGTGACGATCGACAACTGGGAAGAGCGGATTGCCGATCACGGCAAGCGTCGCGGCGAGCGGATCGGCGTGCAGATTGACGCGACGATCCATGTCGAAAAGGCCGGACAGAAGAAGATTCTCGTCGGTGAAGGCGGACAAATGATTCGCAACGTGGGCACGCTGGCACGCAAGCAGATTTCGGACTTGCTCGGCTGCGGTGTGCACTTGGCGATGTTTGTGCGCGTCGACGAGGACTGGTCGCAGACCGCTGCCGGGCTGCGCAAAATGGGTTACGAGAGCGAGGCCAGCCGATGAAAGCGTCCCCGAAACCGATCGTTGACCACTCGCTGCCGGTGGTGGCTCTGGTCGGTCGTCCCAACGTCGGCAAGTCGACGATGTTCAACCGCCTGACCAGCAGTCATCACGCCATCGTCGAGGATCAGCCCGGTGTGACCCGCGATCGTCGCTACGGTCTGTGCGAGTATGACGGCCGGGTGTTCCGCGTGGTCGATACCGGCGGGATTGATTTTTCCGCCGAAGGCAGCATCGCCATCGGCATGCGCAGACAAGCAGATTTGGCCATTGCGGAAGCCGATGTGGTGCTGTTGATCGTCGATGGCCATAGCGGTCTGATTCCCGATGATCGCGAGATCTTTGTAAAGCTGCGTCGGGCCGGGAAGACCATCCTGCTCGTGGCCAACAAGATCGACGGACCGCGCCACGAAGCCAACGTCAACGATATGTACGAGCTTGGCTGTGGCGAGGTCTTCGGGGTGTCGGCGGCGCATGGTCGCGGCATGCCGGATCTGCTGGATGCGATCGTGGCTGCGTTACCGATCGAGGAAGCCGAGCACGAGGTGGCACCTACTTTCGAGCGGCGCCAGGATTTTGAACACGACGACAGCGCTCTGTCCGAAGAACAGCTCCGGGCACTCGATGAGTCGATGGCGGCCAGCAGCGAAGGGGAGGGCGGAGCGGAAGAAGCCGGACCGGATACCGTGAGCGAGGCCGATCTGTCTCGCGATGTGATTCGGATTGCGCTGGTCGGTCGTCCCAATGCTGGCAAATCGTCGCTGGTGAACGCGCTGTGTGGAGAGGAACGGATGCTGGTCGATCCGACGCCTGGCACCACCCGCGATCCCATCGACACGCCGATTTTGCATGGCGGTCAGCGCTTTTCGCTCATTGATACGGCCGGAATTCGTCGTCGAGTCCGCGTACACGAGCCGAGCGATCGAATCGCGATGACGATGGCCGAGCGGGCGATCGAGCGAGCCGATGTCGCGGTCCTGGTGATTGATGCGTTCGACGGAATTGGCGAGATGGATGCCCGGATTGCCGGACTGGTGGCGGATGCGGGTCGGGTGCTGCTGATCGTTCTGAACAAGCGCGATCTGGTTCCGGCCGCGCAGATGAAGGCGGTCGAAGCCGAGCTCGATCGCAAGCTTCAGTTTGTGCCGTGGGCGCACAGGTTGTGGTGTTCAGCGCAGACGCAGCGTGGGGTGCTCAAGATTTTGGAAGAAGCCACGCGCTGTTATCGTTCCTATGCGAGCCGTGTGAAGACCGGTGCGCTCAATCGCTTCTTTGCGGGCATCGTCGAGAAGCACCCACCTCCGCTCCATCAAGGCAAGCCGATTCGGCTGTACTACATCACGCAGGCGCAGACCAAGCCGCCGACGTTCGTGGTGTCCGTGAACTACACCGAGGGCATGCACTTTTCGTATCGTCGCTACCTTCAGAATCAGCTCCGCGAGTCCTTTGGTTTCGTCGGTACACCCATTCGGCTGGTGGCCCGCGCCAAGACCAAGTAGACAATCAAAGGGATGTCTAGAACATTCCTTTGCGCTGTGCTCGGGCTATTGTTGGCTGGTTGTGACGGTGTCCACTCGGTGTCTCAGATGGGGACGCTGTCGTGTCGCACGGACGATGACTGCGAGACCCAAGTGACCCTGCGGGCCTGTGTGGATGGGATGTGTGCAGATCCCGGCTGTCCAGCGGGGACGGTCTATGTCGGCTCCGGAGCGTTCTCGCAAGGCTGTGACGCAGCGGATGCCGACTGTGTCGCGAGTGCCCAGCCGCTCCATCCCACGCTCATGGATCATGCGATGTGTGTCAGCATGACAGAGCTGTCGGTGGCGCAGTATCGGGCTTGCACAAAGGCCGGTCGCTGTCCGCAGTCAAGTGCACTCCGGTGTACTCCTGACGTTGCGAGTTGGACCGATGCTCCCGGTGCGAACGAATCGCTGCCGATGACCTGTCTTTTGTGGTCGGAAGCAGAGGCCGCCTGTCGATTCCAGGGGGGGCGACTACCGACGGAGGCAGAGTGGGAAAAGGCAGCGCGAGGTCGTGACAAAAGAACCTATCCATGGGGCAAGCTCCAGCCGCTCGGTTGTCAGGGGGGCGTAAATTATGCAGGTGCAGGATGTCTTATTAGGCCCTGGCCCGCTTCGGCGGCATCGCGACAAGGAGCGCAGGTTTTTTCGGCGAGTCGTGCGGTCGATATGGCCGGAAATGTTTGGGAATGGGTCACGGACTACTATTCCGAAACGGCCTATAAGGACTGTGCATCCGGCTGTACCGATCCGCTTGGACCAGTCACCGGCATCACCCGGGTTCGCCGAGGCGGTGGTTTCCAAAGTAGCCAGGCCAAAGAGCTGGCGACTTGGTGGCGAGACTTTCATACTCCCGAGACGGCCCGCAGTGACAGCCAAGGGGCCCGCTGCGTGTTTCCTCGTTAGCGTCACGGGCAGAGAAAAAACGCTGCGTTGGCTCAGTTCGGGGTACGGTAGCGCCGTACCGACATGAGCTGGATTCAGACCTACACCGGACGAAAGTTCTTCCCACTCACCGATGAGCCAGGTGAGATTGATCTGCACGACATCGCGCACAGCCTGGCACTACAGTGTCGCTTTAATGGCCACTGTCGGCAGTTCTATTCCGTCGCAGAACACTCGGTTCGGGTGTCTCACATCCTACCGTCCGAAGAGGCCGCTTGGGGACTCCTTCACGATGCGGCGGAAGCCTACGTCTCGGACTTGCCCCGTCCGCTGAAACTGACCGTTCCGGATTTTCGTGCCGCCGAAGACAGGCTTCTTAGGCAGATCGCCGAGACCTTCGGTCTGCCCTGGCCGATGCCACACTCCGTGCATCATGCGGATGAAGTGCTGCTCGCCACAGAGGCCAGAGATCTGATGGCCCCCTTTGCGGACGACTGGCACCTCAAAGCCTCTCCGCTGGCGGAGACCGTGATACCGATCTCACCAACGGACGCAGAGGCTCTGTTTTTGGCCCGCGCACAGGAACTGGGAATCCGGAACCCCCGCTGACTTGGATCGAGTTTAGACGCGCTCGGTCAGCTCGCGAATGAAGCTGTGCTGCGTATAGGCCTTGCTGATCGAATCGGCCAGTTTCTCGGTTTCCCAGAACTCATTCCATTCAACCCGTAGCACAGGAATCGTGCGGCTGATCTCGCCAATGAACTCCTCATAGTTTCCGTAGAGTCGCTCCAGGTACGCCAGGGTCAGTCCGGACTCGACCCCGCGATTGCGTGTGTGAACGCGCTCCAGAGACTTGGTCGGTTTGACATCGAGGTAGACGATGAGGTTTGGGCGGCACATAAAATTCGACATGTTGCGAAACAGACTGACGTAGGTCTGGTAGTCCCGCTCGTCGAGCTGGCCGAGGTCGCGCAAGGTTTTGGCAAAAATCGCATCTTCGTAAATGGTGCGATCTTGGACCCCGCCGGTGCCGCGCCAAATGATCTCCTGATGCTGCTGAAAGCGTCGATTCAGCAGATAGATTTGCATCGCAAACGCGTAGCGCGCCGTATCGCGATAGAAGTCGGCCAGGTACTCGTTGTCGATGACGGGCTCAAAATGGACGGGCAGGCTCAGGTGTTCGCCGAGCGAGGTGGCCAACGTGGTTTTGCCTGCGCCGATGAGTCCAGCAATACCGATAAAGGCTTTGTTGAGCGGTGTCCGTGGGTCGCTTGCGATCATCTCATCCTCTGGGTACAAGCCGCACCGAGTGTTCTGCGGAGTGAGGGTTTTGACACCACTTGAGATGCGCTGTCAACCCGTGCAAAGGAACGCGGGCACAAGGGTCCGGTGAAGACCGTGGTAAGGGTATTGACACCGTGCCCTCTTTGTCGCTTTGCTTCCGGCCATGTTGAGGGAAAGAGCAATGCGAAAACACGGGCTTTGGTTAGGTTGTGTGTGGGGTCTGGTGTCTTGTCAGACAGCGCCTCCGGTTGATGAGCCGTTCGAATTGATGGCGATTGCTCCGTCCACGGGACCGACATCTGGGGGAGTCACTGTTCGCCTTGTGGGCAGAGGATTTACACCGCAGACCGTGGTGTCTTTTGACGGCATTCCATCGCCTATGACCAGCATGGAATCGACCAGATTGCTGATCTCCACGCTGCCCGCGCATCTGGGGCGCATCGGACTGGTCGATGTGAGCCTCCAAGATGAGGCGCAACAGAGCGCGATTCTGCCGAAGGCGTTTCGATACTTTTACGGAGTCACCGGATTCACTGCCCACCCTGACCAGCCCGCTACCGGAGTCAATCCGTGGTTCCTGGCAGCGGACGACGTGAACGGCGACAAGGTGATCGATTTGATCGTCACCAACTACACCAGTGCGGATGTCAACGTCCTACTGGGTATGGGGAATGGTTCATTCCGCCCGCAGGTGACCTATTCTGCTGGACGTAGTCCCTTTGGTTTTACGGTTGCAGATGTGGACGGAGATGGCAAAAAGGATCTTGTCATCGGACAGTACGCAAGCGATCCGGTGCAAGTCCTATTTGGAAAAGGGGACGGTACGTTTGAAGCTGGCCAAGCTGTGCCGACCGGTGCTGCGCCTCGTGGAGTCGCAGTGTCCGATCTCAACGCCGATGGCAAGCTGGACATTGTCACCGCAAACTATGTCGGCAATTCCGTGAGCGTACTGCTCGGCCAAGGGGGACGAAAGTTCGCGAGCGCAGTTTCCTACCCTACCGGAACCGGAGCGCGTGTGGTGACGGTTGCGAACCTCGATGGCAAAAGCGGACCCGATCTCGCCGTATGGAGTGAAACGGGGATGAACGTGAGTCTGTATCTAAATCGTGGTGACGCGACGTTCCAAGCGGGTGATGTCTATCCTGCTGGACCCAAGCCCTACGCCGGAATCGCGGTCGACATGAACGGCGATGGCAAGCTCGATCTGGTGTCGTCCAACCTGAGTCAGAACGCGCTGCTGATTCACCTTGGTAGTGGCGATGGCAAGTTCTCTCCCGGTCAGCCGTGTGGACAGGGTGTGTATTCTCATCAGGTGGCCAGCGCGGACGTGAATCTCGACGGAAATCCTGACTTGGTGGTCAGCAACTACGTTGCGAACGGGAGTGTTACCGTACTGCTTGGCCGTGGCGATGGAAGCTGTGGTCAAGAACTCAACTTTCCAGCAGGAAAAGCCACAACCGGAATCGCTGTCGCGGACTTCGATGGTGATGGCAAGGTCGATATCGCGGCCGGTAACTCCAACAGCAGCAACCTCACCATCTTCCGCAACTCATCGCAGTAGCCGGGTAAGCACCGACGGTAACTCCTGCGATTGAGGCACTCAATAGCCCCTCCTTGGTTCTGCTCTTCGTTTCGACAGGTTGGCACCTTTGGGTGCCGATGTTCGGATCAGGACTGCGATTGCGATCAGGGTGGGATTGCCCCTTGATCGGTCTGTGATCGCGATCCGGTCGGTGGGAACCAAAGCTCTCCATGTGTGTCAGCGAGGCCATGCGGGCGGAAGCTCGGGCTGTGTTTTTGGAATGATTCCGAATCATTGCTGATGGACAGTGCTGTGCATCACAAACAGTAGGTTCTTAGGAGTGGCGCTTTTTGTAGTTTGTGAAGTACGTCACAGGGCCAAATTCCGTCGAGAAAACAAGTGATTGGGGACTCCCAAAAAGTGACTCCCAAAACCATCAGAAAACGCTTGAGTGTGAAAACAGCTTTGGTAGTATGGAAAGTGGGGCGACGTTCTTCAGTTCTGAAAAGCAGAGCCCCAAAGTTCGCTAAGAACAACGATTTTTCCGAGGCTGCGTAGGTTGAAGCAGCATGTCGGGAATGCTCAGAGTGTGCTTGGCCGTAGTATGTCCATTGTGTGCGTTTTCCAGAAAAGGGGTCTTCCATGTCGAAGCGTTTCGGGAATGTGGCTGCTGTAGTTGGTCTGACTGTGTCTCTGTTCACGGCTGCCTGCGGAAACGCCGATGTTGCGGACGACATCGGTGCGGATCAGGTGGAGCAGGAGAGTAACGGAGCTACCCAGTTGTACGACGACTTCCGAAACGGCTTCTCGGCGACCCAGGCCACGGACAAGTGGGCATACTTCGGATTCGGTCCTGCCTTCACCGGGAATGACGGAATCGAGAGCACTAGCAATCGGGGACTCCGGGTGGTGTCCAAAGGACGCAATTCCCAAACCGGAGAGCCGGCGTTCACCAGCTCTGTTGTTCAGGAGAGCAGCCCGGCCTCGCTTGGACTCCCTGGTGGTGTCGATCACGTCAAGTGGCTGGTGTATGCCAACCGGTTTTCAAGCCACGGCTACCCTGGATTCGATGCGACCACCAACCGCCAGGTTGGCTGTGAAGCGTACGTTGGTGGGCAGACCTACGGCACCAGCGGACACCCATTTGGGAGCGCAGTCCGGGATGCAAGCGACGATCTCCGCCTGGCGGCATTTGCCATGAACGTCATCGATGTCGAGACCTTCATGGTGTTCGACATTTTTATGACCAATGAAGGAATCTACGCTTTCTACGAGCGGCTCCCCTTCGGTCGCGGTCCGGGGCTTGGCAACTATGCCGCGTTTTCCTTCGCGAAGCGGGTTGCCGACAACAGCCCTGGCGAGCAGCACAAGCTGGGCGTCTCTTATGACAAGCGCTCCAATACCGTGGTGTGGACCGTCGATGGTCGCGAAGTGCAGCGGGTGAGCCGGGTGGGCCTCCTTATCGATCGCCAGAACATGGTTCTGGATCACGGCGGCACCCCGACCGAAGTGTCTCTGAATCAGCTCAACTGCGGAATGGGTACGTTCACTCTGCTGGATGCCAACGCGGTGGGCCGTGGCGGACTCGTGAAGCTGTCGACCACTCCTGGTTTCTACTACAATCCAGCGACTGGTGAGCCGAACCCCGAGACCTTCACGGATCCGGCCAGCGCGGATGGTAGCCGACTCTTTGGTCAGGGCGCGGAGCTGAACGTCAAGAAGTACAACCTCTTCCTCGCCGAGGAACCGGAGGAGACTTCCCTGCTATGGAGTGTGCAACGAGGGGAAGTGAAGCGATCGCGGCATCACCGCGTGAGGAACGAGAAGACCGACTACCTAGGACACGTGCAGAGCGGTTTTGGCCCGCGTCTTGTCCGCATTGTCGTAGAACTGACCATACCAGCGGCGCAGCTTCATGATCGCCCCGTCTCCGTCACATAGGATGGGATTGGTGAGGTACTCCTTGCTCTCCCAAATTTCCATGTCTTCGTGATAGGTCTTCATCATCTGCCAGCGTACGAACATTCCGGCGACACTTGATAACAGCGGGATGCGTGTCTTTTTGGTCCACAACGTCAGTCGGTGATTGGTGTACTCGCCATCGACCGGAACGATCGAAGAAAACACCAGCGCCTGCGTCATTGGCATCTCTGGAAAGTGTACGTAGTGGAAGCCGGGCTCGATCATGTGAAACTCCAGCCGCCCTTTGAGCTTGGTACCGAAGCGACGCAGCGCGGTGAGCTGAGTGATCCGAAGCTCAGTTCCTTCTGCGTGAAACTGATTCGTGGGCATGTCATGGCCATGGACAGCCGCAAAGTGAGGACTGTCGACGGAGTTTTCCATGATGTCTTGACCATGGATGCGGATCTTAAACTCGTAGGGAGTGGGTTCGT
>CALLYL010000073.1 GCA_937859535.1 uncultured Myxococcales bacterium | reverse complement strand
TGGTGCTGATGAACCTGGCGAACTACGCGCAGTTTGAGAGGGAGATGATCTCCGAACGGACCCGCGATGCGCTGCGACACCTGAAGTCGCAAGGAGTGCGGCTCGGACACGCTCCGTACGGACACGAGTTGGAAAGGGAACGCGACGCCAACGGACGGCAGATTCTGGTTCCGATTCCTATCGAACAGGAAGTGATCGGGAAGATCCTCGCGATGCACTCCCAAGGGATCAAGATGCGGGTGATTGCGCGCTTATTGCATGAGGAAGGAACCCCGGCTCGACGAGGAAAATGGTTTGTGAATCGGATCTGTCTGATTCTGAAACGCGCCGGACTTCACAAGCGACGAAAGAATGCGCCGCGTGTTCCCAAGCGATACGACCCGGAAGCAGCGCAAGCGCTGGCGCGGCAACTTCGAGAGGAAGGACTCAGCCTCTCGCAGATTGGGATGAAGCTGACGAAGCCGAAGCTAACGCCTCAGCGTGGAGGGAAGTGGTATCCGGCGCAGGTATCGCTGCTGCTGCAAGGAACGGAAGCGACGTCGGCTCTTCCATCGCTGTGTCAGTGAAATCGGAGGGGAGTGTGTCACCGCTGTGTCAGCGGCCCTTTTGCGGAGATGAACCAAGACACAGGCTGGTCCAAGTGGGTGGAATTACAGAAGAGAGGCTGCTGTCTTGGCGGACAGGGAAGCGTCCTTCATCCTATGGCACATATCTTGCCACTCCTTTGGTTGCCGCACTGGCGTTCCATGGACCCCCAAAAGGAGAAACAATGTCGATTATTTTCGTCGAGTATCCAGTTCCAGTACCTCACCTCGGTCCTCCGCCGCAGGCTTCGGGCACGGTGGTTTTATACGGAGACGACTCATGGGCCGCTTCGAACAAAATGGTCATCCGTACAAGCGACTATACGGCTGGTGCGGTGCAGACGCTGTCAAGCCCCATCTCCCAGCATGTCCACTGGGTCGCATTCAATCTTCCCGTTGGGACGGTTGTCACGTTAACGCAGTACACGAATTTCTCCCAAGGCGGTCTCCCTGGCAATCTATCCGGGGCTGGCGCTACGGTTGATCTCATTGGGACTGGATCCACTGAATCAGTGAGTGTCGTTGCATTGGGCCTGGAGGATGATATTCGCGGGTTCTTCCACCGGGCCGTAGACATAAGCCAGGGCGCCATCGAACTGCATGAAAAGGTGGACTTTTCTGGACGCCGCCAACTTCTGTTCCTGGCGGAATGGAACCAAGATGTAATCGTAAGCCTCGACAAATGGTACATGAATAACCGTGTGCATGCGTTGAAGTGGGGGACCATCCCTGAGACTGCGACCGCTAAGCTGTCCGAGAACACGGATGGAACGGGAGCGGCCTTCAGCAACATCAAGGGCTGGGGATCCTTCAAGGAACAGAACCTTGACGCAGTGAACTTAGGCGGCAGAATCTCTGGCTTCTCGTGGATGAACGTCACGCCAGTGAAGGAAATCATCGATGTGGTGTCTGTGGATCTGAGCCGCTATATCCGAAATGCGGAGAGTCTTCACTCTGACCGTTCTGGCACGAAAAGATCGCCAGCGGAGCAAACACAGACCATCGCCATTAATAAGACGCAGGCAGAGACCGTATCCGTTGAGGTCTCGAGTACCATCACTACCGGCACAGAGCTCTCAGCATCCTACAGCGTAAGCGGACTCTTTGCTTCCTGGTCCATGTCGATCACGCTCAGCTTCAGCTATTCGAAGACCACAACCAAGACGACGAGCGTGACCCAGAGCACCGACATCAGTGTCGTGCAAGAGTTCAACATACCACCGCAATCCAGCTTCGTAGCGGTGTTTACCCAGCAGATGGCTGTGCTTCCCCCAAATACCTACTTCCAGACGACCGCCACCCGCTGGTATACGGACCAGATTGCCGGTTCCACCCCGGATCCTTCGAACAATGGTTGGTACAAGCGCGTAGAGAAAATCAACCTCAACCTGAGCTGCGCACTTGCCGTTGGGACAACCCTTGAAATTGAATCTACGCCGCTCGATGTACCCGAGCCACCCCCGCCACCTCCGCCACCTCCGCCACCAGTCGAAGATCCTACGCCGGATGACAAGGCGGCTGAGAAGGCAGTGCGTCAGTACTGGAGCGCCTACTGGAGATCGTACTGGTTTCCATATTGGAAAGAGGCCGTGAAGCTCCCGGAGCCTCCCAAGGCACCGCCGCCTCCTATTCCCAATCCTCCGACGGGACCGAGATCCAAGCACTACAAGAAAATCTACCGCTCGTACTGGAGTTCACATTGGGAAGAGTACTTCCGCAAGCAGCAGCGGCAGTCTTCGTAACTGAACGGGAGCAGCCTGCTCCCTGACGGACCGGTCCGATTCCTGACGGTCCGGTCCACTTCCTGACCGGACCCATCCATCCGCACCTTCTGAATTCCTATCCGCCGCCGAGTTTGCGCAGGCTAGTGATGCTTCCGCCTGTGACCCTTCTTGGCCTTTTTGTGGGGTTCCTTGGGGGAGGATTTGTGGGGTTCCGGGGGACGTGCCGCCGGGCTGGTCGGCTGGTTGTGGTGGCTGTGCTGGTTGTGGTGGCTGGAATGGATCGGGGCAGGTGCGATGGCCGCCGTGGGCGGACCCAGGTCAAGGGCCGGGCGCTGGTGGTTAGAGGCGGAGTCATCTGCCGTCGGGGACTCATCCGAGGTCTGCCACCAGATAAGGCCTGCAATGGAGAGTGTCACACAGGTGATGGCGGCCGCCGCGAGTGCAATCGGCTTGCGGAATCGTTTGAGCCAATCCACAGCCGCGGAAGAACGCACCATCGCGCTCAGTCTCAAGCGATGGAGCCAATACAGAGCGGCAGACAAGCGCAGCATGGCGCTCAGTCTCCAGCGCTGGGCCAGCTCCACCGCTGCCAGCGCCGTTCGCATGACGGCAGGCGATTCAACGAACCGCGCCAGTGCCACCAGCGCTTTGGGCACCGGCTCATCGGTCAGCGATAGTGTCTGGCGTGGCGCGCTGGGATTCACCTTCGGCACCGCTTGGGGGAGCTCTTCGCCATGGGCATAAAGCTGCAGGCTGGCCCAGTCGAGCTGCGCCGCATCCTCAGCAAGGCGATGACGAGCGGCCAAGATCGCTGCTTCAAGGTGGCCTGCTTTGAGCAGCACCGGATAGAAGGCCTCGGCAAAGCGAATCGAGCCCGCCACCGACAGCGGATACCGAGATGCCACGACGGCCGCGATTCCGGCCCGGTGAAGAGCCTGGGCCACGCTGCCAAGTTGGTTGCCGAGGTCGCCACTGTTGCCGCTGTCACAGGCCGCAAGAACGATCAACCGCAGCGTGCCTGCATGCAGCGCCAGGATTTGCCGCAGCCGTCCTGCGTCCGCCACCACAGTCTCGGTGCCGTCCTCATCTTGAAGCGCCAGGCCGAACGTGCTGCCGGCCTTTCCGCCATGACACAAAAGATGCAGGATCGAAATGGGACGCTCGGCTTTGGTGGCAGCAAGGAGCGCCTGCGACAGCTTCCCCAGCGAGGCATGGGCCAGCACATCCTGGTCGGGGTCGAAGCCGTACGGAGACTTCTGATAGGCGGCGCGCAACGCGGCGTGGTGTTCGGCAGCAGGTACGGCACCAGCGGCAGCAGACCAGGCAAAGAGCACCCGAGGCTGCGGATTCATGGCGAATCCCGAAATCGCCTGCGTCTCGGGCCATTCATACCGGAGAACCGTCCCCGGGAGCTCTCCGATGTGTTGCCCTGTCGCCTCCAGGGTAAGAAGCTCCCAGGGCAGCGCGTAGAGCTCTGCTGCTGCCGAGCGCAGCGTCAAGATCACCCGCTGGTGCCCCTTGATGGCGTGGACAATCTTGTCTTCGTCGCGCGCCCACTTCGTGGCAGACAGGAAGCGCCGCAGCGTCTCTCCCACGCGCTGCACGATGGCGGGGTCACGGTGCGGGCGACGCAGTGCCGCAAGGTCCGAAAGAAGCTTGTCGTCCCATTGCAGGCGCCCTGTCTTGAAGGAGCCGCCCTCGCTGCGCAACAGGTAGTCCTGGGCCACGAAACGGAAGGCGTACGGATCGCCTGCATCCTCAGCGCGAGCAAACTCCAGGGTAATGCGTAGGGGCGCGCCGATGGATGCCATGTGTTTCGACACTCAGTCCTCTTCCCAGCGGGGTGGACATGCGAGAGGGGCACAGCCTGGAGCAATGCAATGCACGTACCAAGCCCGGCTCTGGTTGCCACGCTGTCTCTGGCGCTAGGCGACAGGCGATTCCAAAGTCGATGGCACGGAATGCGACAGACCCCAAACGGGGTGAAGCTCAGTCACAGACAGTGACACACGGGGCCAAATCGGCTGACACAAGGAGGCTTTCACTCCGGCGGGCGCTGACACATCGGGCAGCGGAGCCACATCATTACGCGGTCAGTCCTGGAGATCTTCGTTGGCAGAAGACCCGGCCAGACCGAAGCGCTGCATCCAGCGCTTGAGCTGGGTGCGGTGCAGGCGGAGGGCTCGCGCCGCCCGCGAGATGTTGCCCTCTTCTTTGCGCAATGTGTCTTCGATGAGCTCACGCGTGGGTGGTGGCGCAGGGGGAAGCGGGGCGGAGGTGTGCGCAGGTACCGTGGACGTGGGGGGCGGCACCGGAACTGAGGCCGCAAGAGGCGGACTGCTCCTCGGTGCTTCTGGTTGCGGGATCGAGGTGGCGAAGGGAGGCGAATGAGGAGAGCTGCTAAAACGACGGCCCGCGTCCTCAGACAGGTCACTGTGCTCGACGGTGTTGCGCTTCGCGGCGAGCGCAGTAAGCCCGGCGATGCGTATTTCGGCGAGTAGCTCTCGGACGTTGCCTGGCCAGTAGCGCAAGAGACACAGCTCGATGAGGGACAACTGCGGCGTAATCTCTCGTGAAACCGCTCGTAGCGCCAGATCGACCAGCCAGGGAATCTCCTCCATTCGCTGACGCAGCGGCGGCAGACAAATATCAGGCCGGCCTATCCGAAAATAGAGATCCTCGCGAAAACGGCCAGGATGGACCTCGGCGCGCAACTTCTTGTGGGTCGCCGAA
>CALLYL010000072.1 GCA_937859535.1 uncultured Myxococcales bacterium | reverse complement strand
GCGTTTTCGCGGATGAAGATCCAGTTTTGCCAGGCCGACAGTCGGCCAAAAATCTTGCCTTCGCTTAAGTCCGGCCCGGGGAAACGGAGGTTCTGCTCCATACCCGTGAGCGCATCGGGCGATAGGCTGACACGCTCCTCGACCGCCAACCGCAGCGTATCGGCAAAATCGAGGTCGTCGGCGAGCACCGTGCAAAGCCCCAGTTCGTCGGCCTCCGTCGCTGAAATGGGCCCCTTTTCACCACGAGCCAGGATTTCGTTCACTCGCGCAGGCCGATCGTGCGATCGCAAGCCCAGCCGGGTTTGACCGTTGGAGGCCAACAGCGAGCCCGCGTTAAGGATGTCGGTGGCTAGCTTGACCTCGGGGCTGTCGAGCACGTAGCTGCGATCTGCGGCCAGCAACAGCTCCAGCAGGGAACCCGCAAAGCAGCTCTCCGATTCAACGACCGCGAAAAACGACTTCGAGGTCATATCGAGCCGTCGCAGCACCCGTGCCATATTGAGCAGCACTTCGCGCCCCAACCAATAGCCTCGCTGCGCATAGAGCGCGGTATCGGCCGCCAGCACGGCAGACTGCACGCCACGGGTGCTCAACATCACCAATCCGATCGTCGATTCATGGAAACGCAGACGGAGCAGCGCATCATCCAGTTCGCGGAACGCTCGCAGCGCCCACAGCTCGCCTCGACTCGCTAGTCGGTGAAGCTCCTCAGCCGAGGAAACTGCCTGCCCCTCGCCCGGCCCACGCATCGTCAGGTGCGCGGTGCGATGGACTCGGTCGATCTGCAAAGAAACAAACCGATAGGCAATGTGATCGCCGTCAATCGTTGGTGCGAGTGACTCCAGCGTGATTCCCATCTGCGGCCCTTGCGTGCTCTCGACCTTGGCCTCAGCGGCGAGCTTGTGAGCACGATCCGTCACCACCTGCGCAAAGCGACTACGTGGGGCGATCTGATCGACCAGCCGCCACTCGATGGCACGCTTGCCCCGGATGCCCTCGGCCAGCGTTGAAAAGACATCGGCTCGATCACGACGGACTTTGCGTTTGTCAACAAGACGGGTCAGACCGCCAGTGCCCGGTAACACTCCGAGTAGTGGCACCTCGGGCAGCGCAACCGTGCTGGAGCCATCATCGATGAGGATGATCTCCTCGCAGGCCATCGCCAGTTCGTAACCACCGCCCGCGCAAGGCCCCGATACCGCAGCCAGGTACTTTTGGCCGCTGTTGCGACAGGCATCCTCGATCGAGTTCCGCGTCTCGTTGGTGTACTTGCAGAAGTTGACCTTAAAACCGTGCGTCGACTGCGCCAGCATGTGGATATTGGCACCAGCGCAGAAGATGCGGTCACGACCCGATCCAACCACCACCGTACGCACCTCGGGATGGCCGAAGCGTAGACGCTGCACAGCGTCGCACAGCTCAATATCAACGCCCAGGTCGTAAGAATTGAGCTTGAGTACGTAGCCAGGGACGAGCGGCTCGTCTTCACGCACGACCATCAGCAAGCGTGCGACATCACCATCTAGCTCAATTCGCCAGTGGCGATACTGGGCCGGTGCAGTCTCAAACGACGACGGCACCCGATGCATAGATTCAGTCTTTCCAGCGATCTCCATGCGCTGCGGTGTACCGCAATTTGGCCCTCGCAGGCAACCGCTGGGGCGCAACCCTCCGCTAGCGCTTCTTGCCCTTCGGCTTGGGCTTCTTGCCCTTCGACACCTTCCCGGTCGGCTTCTCGGCGTCAAGATGAAGCGGGATGTGGATCACTGGACCCTTACCTGCTCGGCTTTTCGCTTCTGCCACATCGATCGAGTGGCTATGAAAGCCGGTCGCACTGGCTTCGCACTTGGTGTCCAGTGGCAGCATCAGCTCACACGACTTTCCGGCATCGAGAATGCAGTTCTTCTTCGAACCACACAGCAGCGTGACCTTGCCGGATGACTTGTTCTCGAAGCTGACCTTGAGATCGCCAGTCGGAACCGGGTCGCTTACCTGCGGCGTCACAAGCTTGACGAGCCCTAAGTCGGCCGCTTGCGTCTGCGTGGTTCGACCGCCTGAACCCAGCTTGACGACCAACACCGCCACCAAAAGCGCCACCATCGCACCGGCTAGGCCAAGCAGCACCAGCGGCAAGCGATTCTTCTTCGGCAGTACGATCGGAGAGACCTGTTCCGTCGCAACGCGAGCCCTCTGTTCTGCTTCGGTCGGTTGAGCCTTGGCCTTGGCCTTCGCTATCTCATCCTTCGTCGGAATGGCGGCTTGCAGCGTCGGCGCAAACATGTCTCCGGAGGTCAGCGGCGACAACTCCACTGGAGGCGCAGCGGAAGGCGGAGTGCTAGGCACCGTCTGGAGTGTCGAGGAAGGCCGAGCCAACGCCTGATCAGGCGGCAGCGTCCCGCTATCGATGAGTTCCTGGAGCACATTGGCTAGCTCATCCATGCTGGCGTAGCGGTTCTCCTTCTGCTGCGCCATCGCTTTGAGCACGATTTTCTCGAGCGACTCTGGAATGTTCAGCTCGGGCCGACGCTTGCGCGGCGGAATCGGCTTTTCGGTCAGGTGCTTCATCAGCGTGGACATCGGTCCATTGCCTCTGAACGGCACCTGCCCCGTCAGCATCTCGTACATGATGCAGCCGAGCGCGTATTGATCGACGCGAGCGTCAAAGGCTTCGCCAGCCCCTTGCTCGGGAGAAAGATACTCCGGTGTGCCCAGCACCGTTCCCGTCGCAGTAGCCCTCAGATTGGGAAGATTTGCACCACCGCCCGAGAGCGACTCTCGGGTTCCAGCCATCACCTTCGCAATCCCAAAGTCGAGGATCTTGACGAAGTCTTTGCGACCCCGCTCGAGGATAAAGATGTTTCCCGGCTTCAGGTCACGGTGGATCAACTTTCCGTCGAGACGTAGCTGCCGGCTTTTCCCCTCCGTCGGGGTTGGTGGAAAAGGAGGAAAATCAGAGAGGCAGGAGAGAGGTGAACGCTCGTCGGACGGAATTTGCAAACAGGCAGCAGAAGAAACGTATCGCAGACCTCGTAAAAGAATGCGAAAATAAAATTGTGTACATCTATGGTCCGTACCCGCCTGCTGCGGGGAGAACGAAGTGGCGGATTGTGATTTACGACCCGAGCACGGGCAAGCGAAAGAGCCTGTGCGCTGAGACGCGAGGGGCGGCGGATCTGCTG
>CALLYL010000071.1 GCA_937859535.1 uncultured Myxococcales bacterium | reverse complement strand
TGTGCTTTCTTCGGCTTAGAACCAGTGTTCTGCCCAGCTTGATTTGCTGTATCGTGATCTATGTTTTGGGCCAAAGCGGAACGCACAGATGGCACACTTAATTGATCTGGTAGATTCTTATCTATTTGCGCAGCAAGCACCGTCTGTGTCGGTTTCTGGCCAAGCTGATGTGTTGGATTCTGATCACGTTTCTGTTGCGGGCTCGGTTGCTCTAATGGTTTTCTCGAAGCGTTCCAACGCACGGCAAATATTAATAAAGATGAAGCTATGACTAAGCCGCCTAGATGCATCCATTTTCGCTGAATAGCTACAGCTAAAGCGCCCAATTGTCCACGAGCGTTTCCGAAGGTGTTCGGTTGAGCGATCCGATGTTGTGTCGCATCAGGGTCCATCGTACCATGAGTCGGTGTTCGGAATAATGGGCCGACGCTTGAGAGGGATGAGATGATAGCGCCAAGCTCGTCTGCGGCTTCACTCATACTCGGTCGTACCGATTTATCTTTGACAAGCATCCGATGAACGAGAGCAACTACGGACGCTGGCACATCTGAAACATGGTTCGTGATCGATGCTGGTTCCTGAAACAAATGCTTAGCGATGATTTCCCCGTGCCCCTCACCAAGAAATGGAGGAAATCCGCATAGTGACTCGTAGAGCACACATCCAAGAGAATACACATCCGTCTTCGCGTCTACTTTTCCTGCTCCTTGGCACTGTTCAGGCGACATGTACATCGGCGTCCCCATGATCGCTTGGGTGGCCGTTTTGACGTTTGGAGAATCCTTGTCCGTCAGCTTCGCAATACCAAAATCGAGGATCTTGACCCTCTCACCACCTGGAGCAATGGCATCGCGAACCAGCATTAAGTTGTCCGGCTTGAGATCTGTCAACCACAAACCTACATCACTGTCGCCAAATCGTAAAATATGGCTTGGTAAAAGCTTGGTAATTGTTGACAAAGGCTAAAATTTATCTATGTTTCTGATTACATTCTGAATATGGCGTCACAATGTGAAACTTGACAAGAAATGGAAGGTGATCGGGCACAGACTAATACCCGTAAGCACATCCGATCCTGTGTCAGCGAACTACAGCAGGCCAGCGCACCACGGGCGACGCTCGGCTGGCTTGGAATCGGAAGCACCAGAGACTCCGTTTTCGCAGACCGCTCAGCCCGTCCGCCACCACCTGGACCAGCCAGCCCCCCCACAGAACGCCAGCCCATATGCCGTTACATCAGCGGTGCCCGTTCAGCGTCATGGGAATAGGCATATTCGCGCCGTGAGAAAATCTCAGGAATACGCAACCAGTCAAGACGAAGCTTATCATTTGCTTCCACGCAGAAACGAACGATTGCATCATCCACAAGGAGCGCTTGGGCAGCCTGGTTACAAGCTGCAAAATGCCGCTTTGCTGCATCAGTAAATATCTCTGGCACTTCTTGTTTATGGAATGACTTATTTAAAAATAAGTAATCTGACCGCTCCTCTTGAAAGGATAAAACTGGCTCGTTACAGCCCATTGTTTGATTCCCTACATCAAGAATCAACGTGCCAAGTCGCGACTGTGCTGCCGCCGACCAGCGACTTGTTGTATCGCCGATCAGATCAGCATAGTTTGAGAACTGCACTGCCCTGCATTGGCTATTATTTGAATATCGATTTAAATTTTTGCCAGAACTCGTCGTGAACTGAACTCGACTGTCGAGCCAGCGCTTGAAACGCCCATTCACGTAGGTCCGTTGACGCGCCTTGTCGCTGATCATGGAAGCCGGGGATCCTGGCCAGGCTTGTGTCGCAAGAGCGCGTTCAAACGCTGGCTCTGCCATCAGAAAGCGTGCGTGCTGCCCGGCTTCACGTACAGCGAGAGGGAAGTGATGCATGGTAGTCATCTTGATACGAGGCAGCGCTTCTCGAAGAACGCGCTGCGCCTCTGTCGCGATGCGTTCATTTCGCGCAATGACTGTATACTGATAATAGGGTATATCCTCGAAAGATCTGTAAACTCGGGCGTTGGGATACCGGCGATGAAGCTGCTCTACCAAGAGATCCTGTTCGAACCTGCACACTGAATTGGCATCTTTCCGAACAATGCAAGCTCCATCTTGGCCGTCGATGGGACAGCTCTGTTTCCACAGATAGGCAGCGAGTCGGACTTCCGCACGCAAGAGCAGCGCAGGCTGATTCCGAGCGCGAAGCAGTGCAATCAATCGACGCAGGGTGCCTGTCCACGCCACGGAATCCATCCAGGGCTCGTCAGACAGGACGTATTCAAAGAACGACTCGACCGCATCTTGATCATCGGCAGTGAGGGCCTGGCTTCGGAGCAGGTCAGCCAGCCGAGATAGAAACCGGTCGACGTCGGTGGACGCAGCCAAGGGTTCATCGAGCGAACGCCGCAGCAAAATCGCGAGGTACAGCGAGGACAGCGTCGCTTCGGATTCAAGCTGCGAGGCTGCGACCGCGCGATCCTCGATGAGCCACGCCGCTGGACGATGCAGAGCGGTCGTCGCGGCAGAGCCAAGACGTGGCATCCAGAACCCTCCGCAGACAGACAGAATCACAGCCAAAAGCCATGCAGACGAACGCGCTCGCAAGCGCTCGCAAAGCCGATGACATCGTGACACTTGCAGCCCCCTGCATGTAAGCATAGGGGGGAATCGCATGGTGGGGGCATGAAAATTGTCTCCCAACAACGTTGGCTTTCAGTGGTGGATGAAAGCGCTTGCCGAGCGGTCCGATAACCACTTTGGATATTGAGTCATTAGGGACACAAGGCTGACATCGAAAAGGGGGTTAAGTGCTTGAAATCTATTGGCGCAAAAAACTCCCAAAAACGGCGGCTGCATGACGGACAGCAGCTTGGGGGATGGCCGGGTTGGCTTGCGCGTCCGCGCTTGCTGGCCTATACAGGGCCGGGGTGTGAACCATGGAAGCTGACATTTCCGTATTTGTGAGCATTCGGCGCGTGGACCCTCGGGGCATCGAGTGCTGGTCGAGTCGTGAGTTTTCCGAGGCGCTGGGATACACCGATCGACGCAACTTCGAGGCCGTGCTCGCGAAGGCTAAGCTGGCGTGCCTGAACAGTGGTCAGACGGTGGAAGACCATTTCGTTGATATCACCGAAATGGTCGAGATCGGGAGCGGTGCCCAGCGAGCGGTCCAGACGACGCTGCTGTCTCGGTACGCCTGTTATCTGGCGATTCAGAATGCGGA
>CALLYL010000070.1 GCA_937859535.1 uncultured Myxococcales bacterium | reverse complement strand
ACCAGTGGCATCTCGACCAGATCAACATGCCCGAGGCCTGGCTACTCAGGCGCGGCGCTGGAGTCACTGTCGCGGTGGTCGATACCGGGGTCACCAAGGTCGAAGATCTCGGTGGCACCGAACTGGTCCCTGGATGGAATTTCGTCAATGACAGCGCGGATTCGGGTGATGACCACGGCCACGGCACCCACGTTGCTGGCACGATCGCACAAACCACGGATAACGGGATCGGCGTCGCTGGGGTAGCCGCGCATGCTCGCATTATGCCCATCAAGGTGCTGTCTGGCTCCGGATCGGGCTCTGTGGGGGGCATCGCTGAGGGAATTCGTTGGGCAACGGATCACGGCGCGCAGGTCATCAACATGAGCCTCGGTGGTCCCTTCAACTCGCCAGTGCTCGCCAATGCGGTTCGTTATGCCCACGATCACGGAGTGGTCGTTGTCTGCGCGGCAGGGAATGATGGGCGTGGTCGTGTCAGCTATCCGGCGGCCAATCGTGGCGCGATTGCGGTTGCTGCGACGCAGTTTGATGAAACGACGACCTTCTACTCAAATTGGGGCAAAGAGATATTCATCGCGGCACCCGGTGGCAACACCCGCATCGACCAAAACGGCGATGGAGTTCCCGATGGTGTACTGCAAAACACGGTGGTCCCCGGCGATACCTCCCGGCAGGATTACTTGGGCTTTATGGGCACCTCGATGGCATCGCCACACGTAGCGGGCGTGGCCGCACTGGTGGTCAGCCAAGGCGTGACCGATCCCGATGCTGTGGCCAAGATATTGAAGCAGACTGCACGTCGACCTGTTCACTATCGTGGCAACCACGACAACCACTATGGTGCGGGCATCATTGATGCGCTGGCTGCGGTGAGGGAAGCACGGACGCAGGTGACTGCTGCGCGGGATGCTTCCGTTCCTCCGGTCGGCATTCGACTGCTCGCGCTCGGGCTGGTCGGGGCGGCGCTGGTCTTCGCGGCCATTCGTCGCCGTAGCTACGTTTCCTCAGGGAGTGGAGCGGCGCTGTAGTTCGGCGAGCCTTCGCAACCACTCGGCCCCATCGCGACGATCACGGGCTTCTCGATACAGCGAGACGTAGCGTTTCAAGTCCCCGTCGCATAGCGCCAGGAGCGATTCCTGTAGTCCATTGCATTCGTGGTAGACCGCGAACGAAAGCAGCAGCGCGTTGTTGAGCGGCCCATCTGCTAGCCGGCGGTAGCGGCGACCTTCGGGGAAGGCAAGTCGATAACTTTGGCTGAGCTCTTGGAAGATGGCCTCGCGTTGTTCGATGAGCTGTTTTGGGGGAAGTTTCACCTCCGCAGCGCGACGATAAAAGCGAGTCAAGCGCTCAAGTTGGGGTTTGAGCCAAGCCGAAAACTCCTTTTGGTCTCGCAGCCCTTCCTCGGCAATGGTTGAGACACGCTCACTTTGAGAGATGTCTCCACGGGAACGGTAAAACTCAGCCGCGCCACGATTCCCGACCATGGTTGCGAAGCTTTCGTTCAGGTCCGAAGCGCCTGGCAAGAACACCGTCGAGTGGGTCATTTCGTGCAGGACGGTTTCGACCGCTCTGACTTCGCCGGCCTCGGTAAATTCCCCGAGCATGGACCGATAGATCGGCGAGATCAGATAGCCGAGCGTCGAGTAGGCCCCAACCGGTCGTAGGTATACATCAAAGCCTGCGTCAGCAAACCGCTTCGCTTCCCGCTTGGCATCCTGCAAATCGAAGAAGCCCAGATACGGCACCCTCCCCACCAGTGGAAACCGGAACGAGCGAACTTCGAGCGAGTGTTTGGGCGCAACGGTCAGGTTGTAGGCGACCGGGCCTCCGGGATCGACAAATCGCGAAAACTCCGCTCCACCTCTCAGACCGAGTTGCTCAACGCCAAATTTTCGCGCCTCCATGACGACTTCCAGGCGTTGGCGCAGCTCGTCGCTGGTGCTTGGGTCCGCTATGACCTCGCTCACGTGGCGACGGATGCGGAGCAGGTGCAACTGTCCACCCGCTTGTTGTGATAGGTAGTGCGCGGCATAACAGCCCTCTTGCAGGGCCGCCAGAGCAATGGCGAACCCAACCGACCACTTGGTGGACAGCCTTGTCCAAATGCGATGCACCCAACTACGGCGCAGCCAGTCACGGCGCAAAAGCGGGCTCATTACACTCATATATCACGGCCATGGTCTGTCCTGCGATGCTTGCACCCCCTCCAGTTCGTTTGCTACATGACCTAGTTTTTTTGCACCGTGGAGTAGCTCGTTGCTCAAAAGAAATTTGTTTGCTCAAAGCCCCAAAACCATGATAGGAAACCGAGCACGATGATGTGTTATCCATGCCCTCTGTCGAGCGCTTACATGGCGTGTTACAAAGCGTCCGGCGAAGGGTCGCGGATGGCTCCACTCAAACCGCCTCTTTGGACCGAAACGGTAAGTGATGGACTTCTCGATGTTCGATGATGAAGCCGATGACGTCGGCCAGGAAATCGAGGCCTTTTGCGCCCGCTGCAAGACCGACACCCCGCACACGGTCGTAAGCCGTTACGACGAGGAGATTCGCCGCGTTCGTTGCAACACCTGCGACGATGTCCACGCGTTTCGTCGTCCTCGCGGCGAAGACGGTGATGAGCCAACCGAGCAGCCTGGACGGAAGAAGCTCATAAAGGCGAAGCCGACGTGGGAACAGGTCATGAACAAGAAGAAAAGCACGCCGAGGCCATGGGGTCTCGACGAGGTTTTCTGCGAGCTTGATGTTCTCGTGCACTCGGTATTTGGCGTCGGTTTTGTCTCTGAGCTGATCGGCCAGAACAAGATCGAAGTCACTTTCCAAAGTGACAAGCGCATCCTCATCCACAACCGACGGCTGATGCCTCTGCATGTCGTGCAGCGGCAGCGTCAAGAAGCCGAGGCGAGGGCGAGGGCTGATGGCAAGGCCAAGGCCAAGGAAGCTCGCGAGGCAAAGGCAGCAGCTCGTGAAGCCGCTCGACTTGCAAAGGCCCACGAGTCTGACATCGATGATCTCGATATGCCGGACATGCTCGGAGATGATCTTCACGACGAGTTGCCGGGTGTTCCGCCGTCGAAATCGCCGGGCATGGGCAAGACCACGAAGCTGTCAGCTCGTGAGCTGGCTGCTCTCGAGGATGAAGAGGATGACGACAGCATTCCAGGGGATCTAGACGAGGAATCGTCGGCTCCTCGGGGACGCGGTCGCAAAGGGAAGTCGACAGAGCCCCCGGGCGGTCGTCCGCGACTCGGTCCCAGTGTGTTTGTGGACTCGGACTCCGATGATGATGATGCCGACTTCGACGGCGATGATGAGCGGCCAGCGGCGAAAAGCAAGAGCGCTGCCGATGGCAAGCGGCGGGTTGGACGGCCTCCGGGCAAGAAGACAGCGCTGAAGGCCGATGCTCCATCGGTGAGTGATCCGGCCAGCGGCAAGGCTGGAGGGAAATCGGCAAAATCTACGGTTGCCAAGGCGACCACTACGGTTGAGCCCAAGGCGGTCGCTAAGACCAAATCGTCTAAAAGCAGCGACGGGGTTTCTAAAGCGAAGAAGCCGGATCCCGCTTCGGCCAAGGGCGAGAAAGCTGGCACCGACAAGCCGGTCGATTCAGCAAAGTCGGGCAAGAAGCCAAAAGCCGTGGCTGCGGAGTTCGTCGAGGCCAAGCCTCCGATTGACAAAAAGAAGGGCAAAACTGCGCCGGTCGAAGCTGTGTCGGAGGTACCCACCAAAGGCAAAAAGTCGAGTGGCGAAAAGTCTGCGGCTATTCCGACTGGGAAGCCTGCCAAGTCGGTGATGGCTGAGCCCGTTGAGGTGCCACTCGCAGACAAAGGCGCGGCCAGCAAGAAGGACAAGGCACCGACGGCCAAGCAAGCGAGTAAGCCGACGTCTAAGGCTGGCGCGAAAGCTGCGACGAAGGTTACGGCAAAGCCTGAGCCGAGGTCGGCAAAGCAGGCCGAGAAGACCAGCGCTGAACCGGTTGCCGACAAATCGACCAAGAAGATCGCTGAGAAGTCGGTTCATGCGAGTGGTGAGCCTGTGGCCAAGGTGGAGTCAGGCAAGAAAGCCAAGGCCGCAGACGTCGTGAAAGCCGAACCGGCGAAGAGGACTGCGGAGAAGGCGGCGGACAAGTCGAAGGCAGCCCCTGCTGCGAAGGCAGCCCCTGCTGCGAAGGCAGCCCCCGTCAAGCCGGCCCCTGCTGCGAAGACTGCCGTGGAGAAGGCCAAGAGCGCGGCTGTTGTGGAGAGCGTGTCCTCTGCGAAGGTGAAGAGCGAGCCCGCCAAGCCTACTAAGCCAGAGTATGTCAAACAGGACGACAAGGCCGTGGCCCCCAAGGCGAAGGCTCCAGTAGCGAAGGCTGCGCCGACTAAGGCTCCGGTTGAAAACGCATCGATGGCCAAGCCGGTAGCGGTCAAGGCTCCTGTACCCAAAGCGGCTGCAAAGACATCAACCGCAAAGACTGCGGCACCTGACAAGGCGGCACCTGCGGTGGTTGAAGACAAGAAGTCGGCGAAAAAGGCCGCCCCTGCCAGTCCCGACAAGGCCGATAAAGCCGCTCGACGCAAGTAATCACCCGCTGATTTGTGTCGCGGATTGCGAGCTTGTTGTCTCGATCCGCCATTCTCGCTAGGCTGGCACCTCCAAAAGGAGGTCGCCATGCCGATGTTCATCGCGCTTATTCCCTCGTTTCGTCGAGGGTTGGCACTGCTAAGCCTGGGCCTAGTGTGTAGTGGGGTCGGCTGCATGCCGGGGCGCGAAGCCGTCGACGATGTCGAAGCTCCCGCCAGTGATGGTCCCGAGGAAAAGAACGTGGGTACGCTCACGGTGACACCGGGTAACTCATCGGTGACGATCAATGGCATTCCTCAGACGCTGACCTTTCGTGCTGCTTCGAGCAAGCTCGGTGATGTGACCAGTCAGGCGACCTGGACGATTTCGGATAGCAGTGTGGGCGGGATCAGCAAGGGACGTCTCACGATTCCACCGACGCTGATGAAGGGCGGATCCTACAAGGTCTATGCAAGCCTGCGTGGCTCGACGGGCTCGGCACCGCTGCTGATCAAGCTGGTCGCTCCAGACGAGATCGATGCATCCGCCCCGGCCGATGCCAAAGACTACTTTACCGGTGGTGATGGTGGGCCTACACCGTCGCTGGTCTACCCATTTGATCAGACCTTGATGGCAGCCAACGTGCTGCAATTGGCGATTCAGTGGCGGGCGGGCGCGGGTCAGTCGGTGTTTCGTGTCACCGTCTCGGGTTCGACCTACGAGCGGTCATTTTACGTCGGGTCGAGCCTCTGTCCATCGGGACAGTGTACGTATCGGATCGACGACAAGCTGTGGAGTGCCGTCGGTCACTCAGCCCAGGACCAATCAATCACCATGGTGGTGAGCGGCTCGTCGGGTCGAGGGGTACCGATTGGCAACTCCAGTCCGACCAAAATTGGCTTCGCACCTGAGGACATCAAGGGCGGCCTGTACTACTTTTCACCGACGATCAAGGGTATTAAGCGCGTCCCGATCGGCGCGAGCAAGCCGGTCGACTTCATTACCAACGGCGATGAGACGGGCTGCGCGGGCTGCCATGCGGTGTCTCGCGACGGCAAGAAAGTGGCGGTCGAGTTTGGCTTCGGTCAGACCCCAATCGGTTCATCGGTCGTCGACGGAATCATGCCGAAGATGCGGGCATTTCCGCTCACCCCAAGCATCGCGTGGAACTTCGCTTGGTTTAACGCGAGCGGCGACAAGTTCATTGCCAACTGGAGTGGAACGCTCAAAGTACGCGATTCCTCGACGGGAGCGGTGCTCGAAACGGTGCAGCCGGCGCAGATTGGTGGGCTAGGACTTGGCGCGATGCCCGAGTGGTCGCCGGATAACAAGTGGCTGGCCTTTGTGCGCTACACCCGTCCGTCGACGTACGACTTTGAATTGGTTGATAGTGGCGACATCGTGGTGATGCCCTATAACGGTGGTGCGTTTGGTCCGGCGATCACCGTCGTGCCGGCTAAGGTTGGCAGCGAGGTCCATTTTTGGCCAAGCTGGTCTCCTGACAGCAAGTGGCTTGTGTTCAACAGCCAAACCTGCGGCGGAAGTTGTCAGCAATACAATGCGACCCAGACGCGGCTTCGTCTGGTCCGGGCGATCGATGATGTGGGGCAGCCCGTCGCGAATGGCGCTCCGATCGAGCTTGCGGCGGGCACCCATCAAGCCAATAGCAGCAACAACTGGCCCAAATTCGCGCCATTTTTGCAGAACAACCGTTACGCCTTCGTCGTGTACTCCGCACGCTATCGCTACGGATTTTCCGGAGGCAGCCAGCCGCAGTTGTTTATGTTCGGGCTCGACCTCGACAAAGCGAGGGCTGGTGGCCAAGACCCAAGCTTTCAGCCGATCTGGCTGCCGTTCCAAGAGCCAAATACGGGAAACCACTCTGCGATTTGGACCACCGATGTGGTGTGCGCCAGCGATGGTGAGTGCCCCGGGGAATTTCGGTGTGTCGCCAACATGTGCGTCCCGAGGATTGGATAGCGACGATGTCGATTTCGCAGAGGATGGAAAGAACTCACGATCGGTTTTTTGGGCGAGGTTTGCTGACGCTGACCCTGCTGTTTGGTCTGGTCGGCTGCCCCGCTCCGAACGTGGAGTCGGAACCGATGGACGTCGCGCTGCCGGCACTGACAGACCTGGGGGTTCCGATTGCGACCGCCGGTTTGTTTGAGGACTGCACTCCCGACGGGACCGAGTTTTCGGATGTGCGCTGTGCCAGCGGACTCCACTGTGGAATTGTTCTCGTGGGCGAGAGCGGCACCGAGGGCTCGATCACACAGTGCGTTCCCGACGACGGTGCGACAATCAAAGAAAACCAAGAGTGCTCGTTTGCGACAGTGGCAAGCCCAGTAACCAATCCGCCACGACGCTACGATCGCTGTTCGAGTGGCCTGAGCTGCGTGCCGACCGCCGATGGAACGACGCGCTGCAAAAAGCTCTGCACACTGCGCACCCGAGGGAAATGTAGCAAGAACGAGCTGTGTGTACTGCCATCTCAGGTGAGCGGCATCGGCTTTTGCAGCGCACCGGATAAGTGTGAGCCGGTATTTCCTCAGACGGGCTGTGGCAAAGCAAAGGATGGCTCATCGCTCTCTTGCTACGTCTTAGGCGATGACAAAGGAACTGGCACCGTTTGTTGGTCTCGTCAGCGATTTGGCGAAGCGACTGGAGATCTCGACAGTCCGTGTGAGCGCTCGGTGAACTGCCAGAGCGGCTTTGCTTGTGTCACCCGCAGCGGACGAGATGCCTCTTGCCGTCCCTACTGCGCCCTGCCGACGCCGCCCGATGGTGGCTCTCCTCCCGACGGCGGTGCTGAGGTCCAGTGCGCGATGGGGCTTGGCACCTGTCACGCGATCAGCGGCTACGAGAGGGTGGGTCGCTGCTACTAACGATGTCGAACGCTCCGTCCTCGACAGCACTGTCGCTCCAGCATCGCTATGAAGGGCCGTTCTACCGGCGGCTGATGCTCGGCGGCATCAAACACATGCCGACCTGGCTGCAGCGGCTCACCATGCCGATGTGGGGGGGGATTTTCTATTTCCTGATCCGAAAAGCGCGGCGAGCCGTGCAGGGGAATCTAGAAGCGGTGCTCGGGCCTGCGGGATTTTGGGCAACCCATAAGCGCTGTTTGGCGTTGTTTCGCAACTATGCGCAGATGCTCACCGACAGCTACAAGATTCATCTGGGAAGACCTCTGGCGATGGAGGTCGAGTCGCTGGGGCGGACTCCCGAGTTGGTGAAGCTAATCCGCGAGCGCGGCGGCATCATGGCGACGGGACACATCGGAATGTGGCAGGTCGGACCGTTTCTCGCCGAATGGCGGGAGATGCCGCCTTTTTACATGGCTCGCGCCGAGGAGCCAAATCCACTGGTGCAGCAGTGGGAACAGAAGTTCCGTGATCGCTTGCGCATCATCTACACGACGGGCTCGCCGTTCTCCGCGCTGACGATCGCTAAGGTACTGCGCGAAGGGTCTCTCGTTGGCATGCAGATCGACCGAGTGCTCGGGGATAGTGCGGTGACCGTGCAGATGTGTGGCCGGCCGGTACGGTTTCCGATCGGGCCGGCACTCTTATCACGAGTGACCGAAGCGCCGCTGATCCCGAGTTTCTTTGCCATCGACGACAGTGGAGACAAGCCGAAGCTTGTTCATCATGTCGGGCCGGCTATTTTCGTCGAGAAGACCCGCGATCGGGACGCTGACGTGCGTCGGGCCGTCGAGCAGCTTGTCGCAGTCTATGAGGCCATGGTTCGGCGCTATCCAACGCAGTGGTATCAGTTCTTCGATTTTTTCGATCAGCCTGAGGCGGTGGTGGCCCTGGACGCCGCGCCTCCGCGACCGCTGGCTCCATCGGCAACGGAGAGATAAATGTCTGGGGTCGCAATTACTGGGCTGGGGGCGCTGACCGGACTGGGCAGTTCAGCCTCGGAACTTTATGCACGGCTGCTCGATGGACAAACGGCGGTGCGTCGGCTGCCAGCGCTGCAGGGCAGCGCGCTTGACGTCGGGCCGCTGGTCACTGTTTCGCTTCCCGGCGATGGCAATGAGGACGGGCGCGCACTGCTGTCCAGCGAGCCTCGTGCGAGCCAGTTTCTGCAGCATGTCGCCCATGAGGCACTAGGTCAGTCAGGCCTGGCGTTCAGCGGCTTACGATCCTCTCTACGACTCGGCGTCTGCATCGCAACCACACTTGGTGAGAAGGCCCCATGGCTGCATGGATTGGAGTCGCTCAGTCGAGACCCAGCGGTGCCGCCCCAGATTCCGCCCTATGGATGCTCGTTGCCTGCCGAGCAGCTTGCGGCCCAGCTTGGTGCGGAGCGAGTGCGGGTGATCTCGACGGCCTGCTGCTCTAGTAACAGTGCGCTCGCGCTGTCTCTTTATTGGCTTCGACGGGGACTGTGTGACGTGGTGCTCTGCGGTGGGGTCGACGTGCTACAGCCGTTTGTGGTCAGCGGCTTTCGTTTGTTGCGTGCCCAATCGCAAGAGGTCTGTCGACCATTCGACGTGCGGCGTAGCGGTGTCAACTTGGGTGAGGCAGCGGCCTGCGTGGTTCTCGAGCCTGAACCGCGAGCGAGAGAGCGCGGTCAGCGAGTGTTAGGGCGGCTGGTCGGGGCGGGCTTGTCTCAGGATGCACATCATATGACCGCACCCGATCCGCAGGGCCGCGGTGCCCTGCTGGCGATGGAGCGGGCGCTCAGCGATGCGGGTTTGCCTGTGGACGCTGTCGATTTTGTGTCGAGCCACGGCACTGGAACGCCTTTTAACGACCAGATGGAAGCGCGGGCGCTCAAGCTGTTGCTCGGTGAGCGGTCCCGCCACGTTCCTGTCAACTCCATCAAAGGTTCGGTGGGACATACCCTGGGAGCGGCGGGCGTTCTGGAAGCTGTGATGGCGGTCCATATCTTGGCTGATCAGCGGATTCCTGCGACGGTGGGTCTCGAACAGCCCGATCCATCCTTTGAGATCGACTTGGTGATAGGCGGGCCGCGCTCGGCACGCGTTCGGTATGTCCTATCGACGGCTTCGGGCTTTGGCGGTGAAAATGCTGCGGTGGTGCTGGCTGCGGGGGATGGCGGAGGCCTGTCGTGATGGTGATTCGCGGCTTCGCTCGGCTCGTCGTTGCGCCGACCGAGCCACTCTCGACTTACCTGCCCGATGGGAGTGCTGCTGAGCTTCGGGCACCACTTTTGCGGATGGACCGGCTGTGCGGCCTGTCGGTCGTTGCTGTGGCGCGAATGCTCGCCGAAGATTCGTCGCTACGTAGTGGTGCCATTGGTGACGAGGTAGCCATCGTCCTCGGCTCGGCGCACGGTTGTCACAAGACCGACGAAGAGTATTACCGCTCGTATCTGCAGGGCCAGCCCAGCCCGCGATTGTTTGCGTATACGCTGCCTTCGTCGCCAATTGGAGAGCTGTCGATCCAATATCGGCTGCGCGGACCGGGCTTGACCGTAACCATGGGACGGACCTCTGGATTGTGCGCGCTGGCTGAGGCGGATCTTTTGTTGGCCACACACCAAGCGGAGGCCTGTTTGGTGGTTGCCGTCGAGGTTGCCCAGCCCGTGCTCAGTCCGGTGTTGCTTCAAGATGCCGCCGTGGCGCTGTGGCTGACTCGAGATGAGGGGACTCGATCGTCTGAGCTTGGCACGATTGAGTCAGTGAGTGATTCGTTTTGTGCAGGGCGGGGCTCGGTGGCGCTGGGCCGTGTGCTGTCATCGCTTCACGGGGCTTCCGATTCGCCGATCTATTGCGATGAGGAAACGGTCCGAATCGGCGCAGCCGCGCTAGAACACCGAACACTTCAGCGGCAGTCGGCTCCCGCAGGTGCGGTATCGGGTCTGTGGCTGCTTACAGAAGCGCTACACGACGCAGGAGAGCCGAGCGCAGTTGCAGTCGTGGATGACGCCGGTCATGCCGCAGCGGCGCTCCTGGTTCGCTCTCCATCGGTTTTGCGCGGTGTGTGATACAAGGCGCGGCATGGAAACCGCTTCGCAGATTGTGTTTGAAGCCACGACCGCCAACTTTGAGGAAACAGTCCTGGCTCGTTCGCACGAGGTTCCAGTGCTGGTCGATTTTTGGGCTGAGTGGTGCGGTCCATGTCGGATGCTCACGCCCATTCTCGAAAAGGTCGTCGCTGCGCAGAATGGCAAGGTGCTGCTTGCGAAGGTGAATACCGATCAGCAGCAGGAGCTTGCGTCTCGGTATCGGATCTCGGGCATCCCGGCGGTCAAGGCCTTCTATCAGGGCAAGGTTGCCTCGGAGTTCGTGGGTGCGCGCGACGGACGCTTTATCGAGAATTTTCTTCGGCAAATCATTCCGCCGGAAGGAGAGCGTGAGGTCAACGAGGCCGCAGCCTTGCTCGCGTCCGGGATGCCCAAAGAGGCGGCGGAGCTACTGATCCCGCTGCTCGACACCGGCCTGTCGGCGGAGCTTGCCAGTCGGGCTCAGCTTTTGCTCGCCGAGGCGAAGCTCATCGTGGGGGGATCGAACCCGCAAGAGATTCGGCACCTGCTCAGCCAGGTCGATCCGCGCAGTGCCCAGATTGATCGCGCCGAGGAGCTGGCGACGGTCAACGCTTTTTTTGCGGTGGCGGATGAAGAGGGGGGGGCCGAGGAGGCAGCGCTGCGACTTACGGCGAATGAGCGAGACTCGGCCGCACGATTTATTGTCGCAGCGGGTCAGGCGCGACGTGGGGATTTTGCGGCGGCGCTGGAAAACCTGCTGACGCTGGTATCCCGAGATCGGCGTTTTCGTGACGATGCAGCCCGCAAAGCCATGGCGGCGCTGTTTGTGCTGCTCGGCGCGAACTCCGAGCTGAGCCATGACTTCCGGCGTCGACTCCAAGTTGTGGTTTAACGCAGGTCAATGATCGGCCAGTCGTACGAGCGGGCCACCAATCGCAGTCGAAGATCGGGATTTACCACCGTCGGTCGACCGACTGCCGCCAGCATGGGGTAATCCGAATAGCTATCGGAATAGGCCCATGACTTGCCCATGTCGATTCCGTGGCGGGCGGCAAAGTCACGCATGAGAGGCGCTTTGGTTGCGCCCCCGACAAACGGTGGGCAAAGCTGACCCGTCGCGTAGCCTTTGCTAAATTCCAGACGATTGGCAATCACGTCCTGTTTGGGAATGCCCAGGTGTCGTGCCAGCGGCCAGACGGTGAAGTCCAGACCTCCCGAGACGAGTACCTGACGCACTCCGGCCCGGCGCGACTCAGCGATGAGGTCGGAGGCCCCGGGGAAGATGCTCGGGCGAATCACTTCCTCGAACAGATCCTCGGCAAGGATGATCAATCGATCCTCGGGCTGACCGGCGTAATAGCGATAGAAGAACTCGTTGAACAGCTTCCGCGAGACTTTGTCGGCGATGACAAAGAATGGAATCGAAGCCGCCGTCTGCAAACCCTTCAGCGCGGATCTTAGGGGGGTCGGCTGGTTCAGCGCGTAATACGCGAACGAGTTGACGATGTTGGTCTTAATCAGCGTGCCGTCCACGTCGTAAAAAGCCGCCGACGTGGAAAACAGGGGCTTCTCGTGCATGGCGCGCACCATATCGCAAGCCGCTGCCACCGTCTAGCTGTCGACTCGGCAAGGGTTTTTTGCGGTGGAATGATTGTCGGGCCAATTTGTTGCGCTTTCTCGACGGAGAATCGCTTGAAATGGTGCCTGGGCTGGGGCACAGTAGTCACCGCTCACTCCGACGGAAAGAGGTTAAGCGCGATGGCAAGCGAACCGAAAATTCTCCTCGTGGGCTGTGGTGGCATTGGCGGCATTACGGCAGCCCAACTCGCCCGGGCTGGCGGCGATGTTACGGTCGTCACTGGCAATCCCGAGATCAGTCGAGCGATTGCCACGCACGGTGTCCGAATCCGTGACCTTGACGGTAAAGAGTGGTCGCAACGACTCTCCCAGACGGCGGTGAAAGCGAGTGATCTGTTCAGCCATGGGCGCTACGACTTGTGCATGGTGGCGACGAAGCTGACCACGCTAGGAGAGGTGCTGGGGGAGGTGCGGCCGCTGCTCTCGGACGGTGCGCCGATTGTCTGTATGCAGAACGGTTTACCCGAGTCACATGCGGCGTCGATCGTTGGTGCTGATCCGGTCGTGGGCTGCGTAGTCGGCTTTGGCGCGACGTTGGTTGAACCGGGCTTTTCGCAACGTACCTCGCCTGGGGGCTTTCAAGTTGGTCGTCTTTTGCCAAGAACCAATGACGTCGAGTTGATCCGGTTGGCCGATCTACTCGGCCGAGCGATCCCGACGAAGATTGTTGATGACCTATCGGGGGTGCGCTGGAGCAAGTTGGCGATCAATTGTGCGACAAGCACCCTTGGGGCCATCGGTGGTGACACGCTCGGGCGACTGCTGTCTCATCGCTTTGTCCGTCGTCTGGTCCTCGAGGTCTGGCGCGAGCTGTGCGCTGTGGCTGACTGTGAAGGCGTCCGATTGGCGAAGGTTGCCGGGACGATCGACATTACCAAGCTGGCGCTTTCCGACGATGACAAGCGGCACTCTCTGGGCTCACTGCCGCTCTTCCTCAAACACTCGATTTTGTTGGGGATTGGCCTCAAGTTCAGGCGGATGCGTAGCTCGATGGCGGTGGCGATTGAGCGCGGTCGTAAGCCGGAAATCGACTGGCTTAACGGCGAGATTGTCCGTCGAGGAGCGCAACATGGTGTCTCAACACCTCTCAATCGTGAACTGGTTACGCTGGTTCACGACCTTGTGGCGAAGCGCACCAAACCGGGTCTAGAGACGCTCTACGGCGTGTATCTGCGACTGACGAACGGGCAGCTCGGTACGACCATGTCAGCCGCACCGCCGGTTTTACAGCGCGCCGATGACGCCAATACGTCGCTGAGAATCGAACCGCGTTGAAAGAGACCAGCGCGTCAGGTCTTGCGCTGGCTGGTGTGCCCAAAGCAGTGGATGAGTGGTTGGACGGAAGCTAGCCGACGCAATGCTTCGTCGGAATCTGGCTGGTGCTACTTCTTGGCGCGGGGGGCCTTGGGGGCCGCTGTCTTGTCTTCGGTGGCTTTTTTGGCTGGAGCCTTGGTCTCGGCCTTCGCTGGTGCCTTGACCTCGGCAGCCTTGGCAGAAGTCTTGGCCGGTGCCTTGACAGGAGCCTTGGTCTCAACGACCTTCGTTTCCGTCTTGGCTGGAGCTTTATGCTTCACGGTCTTCTTGGGGGTTGCTGACGAAGCCGCTGAACGATCCACCGCAGACTTATTGAGAGCTAGCGTCAGTCGCGAGATCTTGCGAGCAGCCGTCCGTTTGTGAATGACCCCCTTGGCGGCAGCGCGTGCAAGCTGGCGCAGCGCCGTGAGAACAGACTCCTGAATCTCTTCGGTGCTAGCCTTGCCATTGGTGATGGTGGTACGCGCACGCTTCACTCGGGTGCGCATGGGGACAATGTGCTGCAAGTTCCGGGCGCGGCGCTTGATGCGCTGACGATTGCGTTTCTCTGCTGACGGGACGTTTGCCAAGGGATCCTCCAAACAAGTCTTTGCAAAACTGTCGGTATCTTTAGTGTTTCCCTCAAAGCAGTGTCAAGAAACTTCGCTCGTGTGGGCTCGTTCCGGTTTGGCGAAGTGTCGGCGAAGCTGCTACCTTTCGCGGCTCATTGAGGATCGCGAGGACGGCGAACATGGCGACGCGCAAGCTCATCTTGGCCGAAAAGCCGCAGGTAGCGCGTGACCTGGCGCGAGTCCTGGGAGTCTCTGGCCGCAGCGACGGTGCCCTGACCAGCGACCGCTATGTGATTACGTGGTGTATCGGCCACTTGATCGAACTGTGTGAGCCCCACGAGTACGATCCGGCGTGGAAGCCGTGGCGTCTGGATCGCCTGCCGATGCTACCGAGGCCATTCAAGCTGCGACCGATTAAGACCTCGCTCCGACAGTGGAAGGTCGTGCGTTCCTTGCTGGCCGATCGTTCATTTTCTGCGGTGGTCAATGCCTGTGATGCTGGTCGAGAAGGCGAGCTGATCTTCCGCCTGTGTTATGAACTTTCCGGATGTCGACTCCCGATGGAGCGACTGTGGATTTCATCGCTGACTGAGCAGGCGATCGGGCAAGGCATGGCGCAGTTGCGGCCTGGTCGCGAGTTTGATGAGCTGGCTCGTGCCGCACGCTGTCGCTCGGAGGCGGACTGGCTGGTGGGGATGAACGCGACCCGCGCCGTGACGGTGTGGAGGAGGGGAGAGCAGGACGTCCTGTGTTCGCTGGGGCGAGTGCAGACTCCGACGCTTGGGATCATTGCTTCGCGCGAGCAGCAGATTCGTCGCTTCGTTCCCTGTGATTATTTCGAGGTCCAGGCTCGACTGCGGCCGATCGATGCTCGGGGCGACGTGGCTCCATTTGTGGCGCTGTGGCAGCACGAGAAGCTGCGACGGTTGGCGACACGGCCGATTGCCGATGAACTGGTCCGTCGTGACTCGCCGGCACCGATCCTGGTTGAGTCAGTCGAGGAAAAAAAGGTTCGCGAGCCGCCTCCACTGCTGTTTGATCTGACCTCGCTTCAGCGAACGTGCAACCGTCGGTTTGGCTGGTCGGCGCAGCACACCTTGAGCCAGGCGCAGCGACTGTACGAAGAGCACAAACTGCTCAGCTATCCACGAACTGATTCGCGCTACCTGGGCCGCGATTTGATCGGGCAGCTCCCTCGGCTGTTTGCGGCGGTGGCGGAGGCGTCGGTCTATGCGCGCTTTGCCCAGAGGCTGGATCGGGTGACTCCGCCCAGACGAGTTTTTCAGGATCAGCGAGTGACCGATCACCACGCGATCATTCCAACGACGACCACGCTAACGGCGGCGCGACTGGCTGCACTTTCTCCCGATCAGCAGAAGCTTCATGACTTGGTGGTGCGGCGCTTTCTTGGCGCGTTTTATCCCGATGCCGAGTTTGCGCAAACGACGGTGGTGGCTCGCGTCGATTCGGTCGAGGTGGAACTGGTCTCCGTCGGGCCATTGAAAGCGGATAGCGACGGTCGTTTCCCGGCGCTGCCATCTCCCCCGGATCGCTATCTGGCGCAGGGCAAGCAACGTCTGTCCGCCGGCTGGCAAGACGTCGCGGGCTTTGACAGTGATGGTGCGGTTCGTCGCAAAGGTGGCAGTGAAGACGCCGATGGCGGCGAAGAGGACGGGGACGAGGCACTGCAAAATCAGCTCTTGCCTCGATTGCGTCAAGGCGAGCGGTTGTCGGGGGAGTTTGTGGTGCTGACCAAGCAGACCCGTCCACCTCCGCGTTACAGTGATGCGTCGCTGCTGTCCGCGATGGAGAGTGCAGGAAAACAGCTAACAGATGAAGAGCTACGGCGGGCGATGAAGGACTCGGGACTCGGCACTCCAGCGACGCGGGCGGCAGTGATTGAGACGCTGATCTCGCGGCGTTATGTCGAGCGAAGAGGCAAACAGCTTTGGCCTACCGCGCTGGGGGTCGATCTCATCGACAAGCTGCCCGAAGCGAGCCTGGCCTCCGCAGAGCTTACCGGGCAATGGGAAGCTCGGCTGAACCGGATGGCGCGAGGCGAGGACTCCGCGACCGATTTTATGTCCGGTATCGTCACCTATGTGGAGCAGTTCATTGCCAAGGTTCGATCCACACCTGCACCCGCCGCGATTCGGCTCGACGGATCTACTTCAGCAGCACCAGGCGGGTTTCGTGAATCGGCTCCTCGCTCGAATCGACGTGTCGGTCAGCGTGCAACTGCACGGACGGCGCGACGCGAACCGGTGATTGCCGAGAAAAAAAAGGGGACCAAGCGCCGGGCGGCCAAATCGTCCACTTTTGCGTCGACGAATTCGATGAAACGTCCGGCCGTTGCGGCTCCGGCACCGGGAACTCCAGTGGAGCCAACGCTCCCATGCCCACGTTGCAAAACGGCTTCGTTGATTTGGGGTAGAAGCGCGTGGGGTTGTGGTGACTATCGACGCTGTCGCTTGGTGATCCCGTTCACGCTGGCAGGATACAAGCTGTCTGTACGGAACTTGGCGGCGTTGGTTGGAGCGGGCCGGACGCAGATATCCCGTCAGGGAAATCGCTTGGTGATGCGGCTTGTGGCGATGGAAGATCCGGCGGTGAAACTCGACGGATCAGGATCGATTACAGAGCGTCTTTGAGGAACGGGAAGGTACTGGTCGAAGGAACGCCGTCTGAGTCTTGCGCAACACCATCAGAAACCGTCGCGCCTTGACCGACTAGCAGGCTGTAGGTCTGGTCAATGGCATCGATCGCAGGCGATCGACCACCACAGTCATCGATCGTCGGGACGTTGAGGAACTTCTGTTCGACGGCCATGTACTTGATGCAAGCGCTCTTGCTGCTGTCCACCCAGAGGCGATCATCCGTGAACAGATCACCGAGCTGTGCGTAGCGAGTCTGCGAAGGCATGGCACCGGCACCGGCCTGATTGCCACAGTTGGCGTCGAGACTATCCCAGACGCCGAGGTTGCTTTGGATGTACGGCTGGTTCGAATACGGCGTCCAGCCACGCATCGGCACCGCCGAGTTATAGATGTCCTTCGTCTCGTCCGGATAGTTTTTGTCCTTCGCGAGTCCGAATGGGTTGAGCAGCATCGAACTGACCAGCGGGCGGCCTACTCGGTCGTACTGGATTGCGTCGGCGAGTGGACGGCCTGGAATAAAGAACGTGCTGCCATCGACGCCGCCGAGGTCAAATACCTCAAAGGCGACCGGTTCAAAGTTCAGCGCGGTTTTGTCGCAGCCACTGCTGGTAAGGCCAGCAAGCAGCATGAGGGATGCAAGGATGTTTCTTGTCATGGCTGGCCTCACTTTGGAATCCGCTTCTTGGTGCTTGCCCACACGCCCACCAGTGGCTTGGTGAAGCTGGCAGTGACGTACGCTCGGTCCACCGAAACCACGATCGCGAGCACGTTTTGCTTGGCGAATGCATCGGCGGCAGGAGTCGAGAGTCCAGTGCGCAGCGTGGCGGCGTTAAAGCCGACGCCCGTGGTCGCACATTGGGCCACATCACGGTTCCATCCGTTGATGCCACCTTTGATGGCGGCGACGGTGGTGGTAAAGGCGGTCTTGTTGAAGAATGCGGGGTCGTTGGCGATCCCAGTCCATACCCTCAGCTTGCCACTGCGACTGAGGATGGAGCCCTTGGTTGTACTGGTCGAGGTGGTACCCTTGACGTACTCGTCGTCACCGCCCCAGCACTCGAAAGTCTGAGTGCCGATGGGAGCCGCGTCATTGAAGGCGCAGACGACGGAGAGTTCGGGCAGTCCATCGCTTTTTTCAGACAAGCTGGTCTTGGCGATGGTGTGGAAGGTGTAGAGGGTGTCTTTGTCAAACACCGAGGATGCCTTGAGAGCATTCGGGTTGACGGTCATCACCATAAACACGCGCGGGGCGTTATTGACTTCGTCGACGCCCATCCATGTGTACAGGTCGGCGATGTCACGGGCGGTGTTATTTAGCGGCGGCATCACCGTGGTCGAGCCGTCCGCGTGATCGCTGGCCTGCGCCATCGGTGTCAGCGCACCGCTTCCGGCCAGAGCAAGGGCTAGTGCCCACGTCTTCGCGCTCATGCTGGGTCTCCTGTCTAAAGTCTCGTCGGCTAGGTCAAAAATAGACTTAGGTCCGATCAGCTTAACACAGGGTCATCTTCGGAAAGAAGCCCGTTTCCGTGCTCTGCGTGGAGCGGCCAGCTTGTGGGCTGGTTTGCCATTTTTCAGGCCATGGTTTGGGTAGAGGCGCGGAAAAAAGCAGCGGCAAGCGGCGGTTTGGCTTACATAAGTCTGCGAAATCCCTCTTTTTTCGGGCAGCGGTTTGGATAGGCTTGCTGCGAATTGGGCCTGGTTGGTTTGTTCGGGTTCGGTTCGGCTTCGCCTGCTTGACTTCACCTTGTACCAAGGAGCTTCTTATGACCCACCGTCGTTCTATCTCTTCCACCGAGTCCGGCGCTCGTCGCACCGGCTCGAACCGTCCCGCCAGGCTGCGTACCGCTCGACCGTTGACTGGCACGCTGATGGCATGTGCTGCGGTGTCGCTGCTTTCCGCCGGTTGTGGTCAGGGCGAAGAGCCGCTGGTTCATGAGCAAGGAGGTGCGTTTGCGCCACTTGGATTTGGCGAAGCGCAGGTTGCCAGCGATGGCACGCCCAGTTACTTGTCTGGAAAA
The DNA here is from genome assembly GCA_937859535.1 of uncultured Myxococcales bacterium. Lineage (GTDB taxonomy): Bacteria > Myxococcota_A > Polyangia > Palsa-1104 > JAEUJZ01 > JAEUKA01. Next base: position 10,400 of record CALLYL010000070.1, on the reverse strand, counting down.
ATGGCCGGGCAGCAGTCGCCGCGCATCACCTCGGCGGAGGGGGCGGTCGCTCTGCTGACCAAAGGCGCGCTTGCGACGAGCTATCGCTTGGCTGCTGAGACGAGCTTGAGCGTGGTGTCGGACCAGACGGATGAACTGGGCAATCGCTACATCAAGCTTCAGCAGGCTCACGCCGGGATGCCGGTCGTCGGTCGCCAGGTCGTGGTTCAGCTAGGTAGCGACGGTTTCGTCGAGGGCGTGCTCGGTCATTTGGAGCCGGAACTGCAGGTTCAAGAAGCGGTGGCGCTCTCCGGAACCGAGGCGATCGCTCAGGCGCTCGGTTCACGCGGTCCGGGGCGGGCCGTTACCCCGCCGGTGCTGTCGGTGTTTGTGGATCGGGCAGGTCTGGCTCGGCTGGTGTATGAGGCTCGGGTCGATTATCAATCGGCCAAGGGTCGTCAGTTCGCGAAGCTGTTCGTCAGTGCCGTCAATGGTGAAGTGCTGGCGGAGCACTCGCTCATCTACACGGCGCTTTCTCGAGAGATTTACGATCTCAAGAAGGTTTGTCTGAAGGATGGTTCGGAGTTGCCGGGGACGCTGCTCAACAAAGAAGGCGGAACGACCGCCGACGCCTCGGGAACTCGTGCCTACAAGCACAGCGGCAACGTCTACTGGTTCTATAATCAGATGTTTGGCCGGGACTCGTACGACGCCAAAGGTTCGATGCTCATGTCGAGCGTCCATGCCACCTTCGACACAGGCATGGGCTGCAGCGGCGAAAATGCGGCGTGGATTCCCGATCCGTTCAATCAGATGGTCTACGGCGATGGCGGTGCCTTCGGCTTGACGCTGAAAGATCTGACCTTGGGGTTCGACGTCGCTGCTCACGAGATGACCCACGCGGTGACGGCGACAACCTCTGATCTGGAGTACATGGATGAGTCGGGGGCGCTCAACGAAGCGTTGTCCGATATCATGGGTGCAGCCGCCGAGGTATGGGTTGGTTCGGGAGGCAGCGCTGGTGGCAATCCGGCGATGTGGACAATTACCGCGAACACCTGGAAGCTCGGTGAGGATGTCGCGGGCCTACTCTTCGGATCGATCGGCGCGCTTCGTCTGATGAACGATCCCACCAAAGACGGAATGAGCAAGGACTTCTACGCCGAGCGCAACATGCCGGGCTCGGCGGACAACGGCGGCGTTCACACCAACTCTGGAATTGGCAACTTGGCGTTCTATCTGTTGGCGGCGGGCGGAAAGCACCCTCGTGCCAAGACGACCATCGAGGTCAAGCCGATTGGCATCGAGAAGAGCACGCGGATCTTCCACCTTGCCAACACGCAGCTCTTTACCAAAACGACTACCTTCAAAGAAGCACGTTATGCGACGGCGAAGGCCGCAGAACTGCTCTATGGCCGCTGTGGCGCAGAGTGGCTGAACGTCCATCGTAGCTGGGATGCCGTCGGTGTGCCGGGCGACTGGTCGCTGTGTGTGCGTCCTCGCGGCGGCTTCTAAGGAAACATGTTGCAACCAACCGACCGTCCTGCCGCTGCTCCGGGTGCCGATAGCGTTGAAGATCCCTTTTGGGGGCCAAGACGCGGCGCGGCTCGTCCGACACCATTGTCTGAAGAATCCTTTGCGTCGTTTTGGGCGACTCCACTTGTCGCTGCCGAGGCAGCCGGTGCGATGGACAGCGTGGAGCTGGCCGAAACTACGCTGTCTGGCTTGAGCACTCCGGCTGCGGTAAGTCCGGCATCTGCGATTGCTATCGAGGAACCGCCGTGGTGGCGCTCTCCTCCGCAGATTCCCGAGGAGCTGCGCGTCGACTTTGGACTTGCTTCGGGAGCGGTTCAAGACCCTCGTCTGGAGCAGCTCATTACGGAGGCCGCCCGGCTATTTTGGTCGACTGCGGACGAGCGGACGCCATCGCTGCGTGGCTCCGAGGCTGCGACCGACAAATCGAAGGCAAGCAAGCTCAAGGCCAAGTCCAAGGCTGAGGGTCCGGCCCCGAAGAGTCCTCCGACCGAGCTTCCGGCGATTGAGGATGAGAAAAATCCGATCATGCGGCGGATCATCCGTCGTTTGCAGCGTCAGTTTGGGCTGTCGGGTTTCCGTCCGGGGCAAGAGTCGGCGATTCGGGCTCTCGTCGAAGGTCGCGATGTTTTGGGGATTATGCCGACGGGTGCAGGCAAGTCGCTGATTTATCAGCTCACGGCGTTTGAGTTGCCGGGTGTGACGGTGGTTGTGTCACCGCTGCTGGCACTGATGCGGGATCAAGAGCAGAAGCTCAGACGAACTGGTGTGGTGGCAGCGCGGCTTGACTCGACGCTGACGAGCCGCGAGACGACCAAGACGCTCGATGACATCGAAGACGGCAAGCGCAAGATCATCTACGTCACTCCCGAGCGCGCCGCATCAGGCAATTTGCTCGAGGAACTGGGCGGTCAGAAGGTTAGCCTATTCGTCGTCGACGAGGCGCACTGTGTGTCAGAGTGGGGGCACGACTTTAGGCCTTCGTATCTGTTCTTGGACCGGGCGGCGGAGCAGCTAGGACGACCACCGATCTGCGCGCTGACAGCGACAGCCACGCCGGAGGTCGCAGAAGACATCATTCATCAGCTCGGTCTACGCAATCCTGAAAAGACCCATACCGGCTTCGATCGCCCGTCGCTACACCTTGAAGTGCGCGAAACCTCGGACGAAAAGGCGCAGGTCAAGCGATTGCTGCGGCTGATTCGCAAGATTCAGGGCTCGGTGATCATCTATTGCTCGACGATTCGTACCGTCGAGGCCATCGCTGGTGCGCTGCCGGTGCTTGGCCTCAAGGTCGGGATGTATCACGGCAAGATGGGTAAAGCCGAGCGGGACGCGGCGCAGCAGTCCTTTATGCGCAACAATCCACGCATCATGGTGGCGACCAACGCGTTCGGTCTGGGCGTCGACAAGCCCGACATTCGCGCAGTGATTCACTACAACATGCCGGGCTCGCTCGAGGCGTACTACCAAGAAGCAGGACGAGCTGGTCGGGACGGCAGACCGAGTCGCTGTATCCTGCTGTACAACCCGGAAGACGAACAGGTGCAGAGCTTCTTCGTCGCTGGCAAGTACCCGAACCGGAGCGATGTGCTGAGTGTCTGGAGGGCGCTGCGCAACGGGGCCGATAACGTGCGCGAGCTGGCTCTGGCCGCTGAGACTTCTCAGTCGAAGACACGTGTAGTCCTCGGGATCTTGAAAGAGATGGAGCTGCTTACCGAGGGGGCAAACCAGAGCTATACCTGGACCGGCAAAGAAGCGGACGAGCTGGCGCTCGGACGGGCCGCTGAGTCCTATCGGAAGCGGCGCGAGGGGGATCGCAGCCGTGTGGCTGCGATGATCAGCTTCGCTCGCTCGACGCGTTGCCGGATTCAGCTCCTGCTCGAGTACTTTGGTGACAAGTCGACGCCGCTGTGCAAACGCTGCGACAACTGTCTGAACTACGGCGACGACGCTGCCATCGAGAGAGCCGGTCAGCTCGCTACACCGATCGAGCCCACCGAAGAAGAAGAAGCTCAGTCGATCCGTCAGGCTGAGGCTGCCAAGGCTGAAGCTGCGCCGAAGCCACCTCGCAAAGACTCGTTGTTCTTTTAGCCCGACGCTGGTTGGGACTTGGTTGGGAGCCGGCTGAGCAGGTTCTGTTGCCGTTCGAGGAGCGCTTGCTGCTCCTGTTCAAGCTGTTTCAGCTCGGCTTCGATGCCCAGGCGCTGTTTGGCTTGGGCGGCCAGCGTCTCGGCCTGCTCGGCTGCTTCAGCGGCCTTGAGGTCTTCATGGAGCTCCCGCAGCTCCGCTTCGCGCTCTTGCACCTTGGCCCGTAGCCCGGACAGCGACTGCTCGTTTCGCTTTTTGTGGCCAAAGAAGTTGCTGGCGAAGTCGCGGGGTAGGTTGGCGCCCGGCAGGTGCGGGAGCTGGGACAGCTCGCCGTGGGTGAGCTGCCGCTTGTGGTTGACCTTGTCGATGAACGCTTTGCGCTCGCCGACCTTGCGAAAGTCGCGCAGCTTGGTCTCGGCATCGCTATACGCCGTCTCGGCCTTGGTGGCGGCGGTCACCAGCTTCTCTAGCTCTTGCCCGATGTCCTTGAGTCCAGCATCGGTCGAGGAAAGCAGCGAGGACAGAAAGCCTCGGACGATCGTAAGTTCGACCCCGAGCACTGGCTTTTTGACCTCGTGGGGGCGCTTGGACCCAAAGTAGCGCTGGTATAGCTCGGCGTCGCGGTTCTGATTGGTGCGGTCCAGGAGCGCGTTCGACAGCCGGTCCACCACCGGGTCAAGCCGCATGTCGAGCGCGTCAATCTGCGCACCCGCCTCGATCTTGGCGTCTTTCAAGTGCTGCTCGGTGACCGCCAGCACCGCCAGCTCTTTGAGGAGCAGGTCGTAATCGGCAGCCTTGCCAGTCGTCAGCGGGTGGGCGCGCAAGCGAGCGGAGGTGTTCAAAAGCTCCTCGCGCAAGGCAGACAAAGAGATCTCATAACGAATCGTGAGCAGTGCCATAGGGGGGGTCTCCATCCCACAGTGAGGGATAGAAAAAGTCTGGCAATGGTTCGGCCATCGGCAAGCGACTTTTTCAAAAAAGCGCACAAGTGGGGCGGAAGTGGGTGCCAAGCACACCGCGAAGGCGGATCAAGGGGTAGGAAGCGGGTGCGAAGAGTGCCGGGATGGCGGATCAAGGGGTGGGAAGCGGGTGCGAGGTGGACCGGGATGGTGGAGCGGCGGGTAGCAAGCCAAGAGTCCGAGCGGCTTAGTGCATCCGTTCAACAAATCGGGTGTCGAGCTTGCCTTTGATGAAGTCTTCGTTCTGGGCGACTCTGCGATGGAAGTCGATGTTGGTCTTGATGCCTTCGATGATGAACTCGTCGAGAGCACGCCGCAGCCGCGCAATCGCCGTCAGACGGTCCTCGCCATGGACAATCAGCTTGGCGATGAGCGAGTCGTAGTGCGGCGGTACGACGTAGCCCTGGTAGATGTGCGAGTCGATGCGCACGCCCGGTCCGCCCGGCATGTGGAGCGCGGTGATCGCTCCCGGAGACGGTGCAAAGGTCTTGGGATCTTCGGCGTTGATGCGAACTTCGATCGCATGACCGCGAGCGTGGGATTTTTCGCGCAGTGACTCAACCTTGAGCGGGTGCCCGGCGGCGATGCGGATCTGCTCACACACCAGATCGATGCCCGTGACCATTTCGGTAACGGTGTGTTCGACCTGGATGCGTGGGTTCATTTCCATGAAATAGAAGTGCGGCTTTCCGTCGGGGGTTCTCTCAAACAGAAACTCGAGCGTACCGACGGACAGATACTTGACGGCAGACACCGCCTGCGCCACCCGTTCCAGCAGCGCGGTGCGTTCGTCTTGCGATAGAGCCGGTGATGGCGCTTCCTCCACGAGCTTTTGGTGACGACGCTGAATCGAGCATTCACGTTCACCGATGGCTACCACCTTGCCTTGACCATCGCCGATGACCTGGACCTCGATATGGCGGGGGGAATCGACGAAGCGCTCGATGAACACGCCGGGATTGCCAAAGCCAGCCTGGGCCTCGGAACGAGCGGCATGGAGCTGATCGCGCAGGCGGTTCTTTTCGTGGATGATCTTCATGCCACGACCACCACCACCTGCGGTTGCTTTCAGGATGACCGGGAGACCAATCCGCTCCACGGCAGCAAAGGCTTCATCGTCCGTCTTGATGATGCCGGTGCCGGGCAGAACCGGGATGCCGTAAGCCGCCATGGTCGTGCGCGCCTGGACTTTGTCGCCCATCAGCCGCATGTGCTCGGGCAGTGGCCCAATGAAGGTCAGGCCGGCGCGACGGCATACTTCGGCAAACTCGGCATTTTCCGATAGGAATCCGTAGCCGGGGTGAACCGCGTCTGCCGAGGTAATCTCGGCGGCGCTGATGATGGCGGGGATGTGCAAGTAGGAACGCCGCGACGGAGGAGGACCAATGCAGACGCTCTCATCGGCGACCTTGACATGCATGGCATCGGCATCTGCCGTCGAGTGAATGGCGACTGAAGCGATGCCGAGTTCCCGGCAAGCGCGGATGATGCGCAGCGCGATCTCGCCACGGTTTGCGACCAGGATCTTCTTGAACATGGGCCCATAGGACAGCCGAAGCGCGCCCCTTTTCGCAAGTCGAAATCGAACACTCGCAATGTATGTAGGTGCTGCTATAGTCCGCAGCCTTTGCCGTGCAGCTTCTCGCTTCTGACTTAGTCCTCGCCGAGTTCGAGGGGCCCTTGGATTTGCTCCTGCACTTGGTGCGTAAGCACGAGCTGGACATCTTCAATATCCCGATCTCGTTTATTACCGCTCGTTACCTCGAGATGATCGAGCACATGCGGGCGCTGAACGTTGACATCGCGGGTGAGTACCTGTTGATGGCGGCGACGCTGGCGTATCTGAAGTCGCGGGAACTGCTGCCACCGGACGCGAAGAGCGAAGACGAGGCGCAAAACCCTGAGGAAGAAGGCGAAGATCCACGCCAATCGCTGATCAAGCGGTTGCTCGCGTATCAGCGCTTCAAAGAAGCGGCGCAATATCTGGCATCGCGTCCCGTGATGGGTCGCAACGTGTTTGCACGCGGGCTCGATCCGACCGAGCTGCTTGGTCCAGCAGGAGAAGCACCCCTTGCCGAGATTCCGGTCTGGGAGCTGCTGGAGGTCTTGGCCAAGTCGCTGTCGAAAACGCGACGCAAGCTGGCGCATGAAGTCACCGTAGAACGGTTGTCGCTGGCCGATCGCATCAACGATTTGTGCGAGCGACTCGACCGCAAGAGTGAGCACGTCTTTACCGAGCTCCTGGGTGAGCTGGCCAAGGGCGACTCGATAGAACAGCTCGGCTATCAGATCGTGCTGACGTTTATGGCCGTGCTTGAAATGGCGCGACTGAAGCTGCTTCACGTCGAGCAAAAGATTGAGCGCGGCGAACTCTTGATCCGGCGCGTCGAAGGCGCAATTCTGCCGCTGGTTCCGCGCCAGGGTGAGCTGCCTTTCGAGGAATCCGTAGCCATCGACCAGCCATCGTCCGATCCCGAGCCTACGCCATGAAACGCTCTCGTCCTTCTCGTCAAAATATGAGCGCCACTGCGTCGTCCTTGCCACTTGGGGATGGTGAGAGTGCCGAAGACGATGTCGCAGAGCACCTGACTCCACCCTGGGGCGATGCGCTGGGCGAGTCCCTGACAATGGGCGACGATGGCGAAGCGGCGGGCGTCGAGCATCCGGAGCTGAGCTGGCCGCTGGCGGGCGAGAGACTGACCTCGGTGTTGGAGAGTCTCCTGTTCGCGGCCGATAAACCGTTGTCCATCGAGCGCATTCACGAGCTACTCGAGGAAACTGCTGCCGCACCGCATAAGCCGAGTGGTCCACCACTGTACAAGCCGCAGCAGCTTCAGTCGGCGCTCCTGGCGCTATCAGATTCACTCCAGCACAATGGTCGTGGCATTGGCCTCCACGAGGTCGCCGGTGGCTGGCAGCTTCGGACGGCACCGAGCAATGCGCCTTGGGTGCAGCGGATGCTGAAGCAAAAACCGGTGCGACTCTCCCGGGCCCAGCTCGAGGCGTTGTCCATCGTGGCGTACCGCCAGCCGATCACGCGTCCTGAAATCGATGACATCCGTGGTGTCGACTCGGGCGCGTCACTGCGAATGCTTCTCGACCGCGGCCTGATTCGGATTCTCGGCAAGAAAGAGGAACCAGGTCGACCGCTGCTCTACGGCACCACCAAAGAGTTCCTTGAGTTCTTTAATCTCAAAGACCTCAAAGATTTGCCGACGCTGCGCGAATACTACGATTTGACCGATGAGAGCCGGGACAAGGTACGCGCCGCAGGCTTTGAGCCACCTACGCCAGGTCCGATGCAGGGCACACTTGCCGTCGAGCCACTGTTGGAACCACCTGCGATGGCGGCGGCTCCGATTGGCGATGCGGTTCCGCCTCCGTCGCCAGAATCGGCTGATAGAACGCCTGTCGAAGCGGAGGCCAGGCCTGTCGATGTGCCGGTTGAGCTGATCGATCAGCAGCTTGCCGACGACGCCGAGAACTTGGCCAAGATTGACGAAATGATTCGCGCCGTGAACACGGCCTTTCCGCTCCTCGACCCGAGTTTGTTCGGGGAGCCTGCCTTCGCTGTGCCTAGTCCCAGCGCTCCATCCTCGGTAACACCGGAGGCGGCCGAGCCGTCCGAGGAGCCTGCCGACGGTCCCGTAGAGAGAGATGAATAGTCATGAACGGTATTCGCTTACAGCTCCTCCTCGCCAAAGCTGGCATTGCTTCTCGTCGACACGCCGAGGTGCTGATCAGTCAAGGGCACGTCTCGGTCAATGGCCGCGTCGTCACCCAGCTTGGTACTCGCGTCGATCCGGTCAGTGATCGGATCAGCGTGGATGGCAAACCCGTCGAGCAGGAGCCGCTCGCTTACTTTCTGTTGCACAAGCCGAAAGGGTACGTGACGACTGCGTCAGACCCGGACGGTCGGCCCACGGTGTTCGACCTGATTCCCGATGCGCCAGTGCGGCTTTTTGCCGTCGGGCGGCTCGACTTCAACACCGAAGGCGTGCTGCTCCTTACCAACGATGGTGAGCTGGCACATGCGCTGATGCATCCAAGCCGTGGCGTCGAGAAGGTCTATCAAGCCAAGTTTCGTGAAGAGCTGACGCCGTCCATGATCGGTCGGCTTCAGCAAGGCGTCGATCTGCCGCCCGCCAGGCCGCTGGGCCGTGACGGTCAGCCGCTGCCGGTGCCGGTGCATCATGGTCCGCCCGAGCGCAGCGCTCCGGCTGATGTCCGCGTGCTCAAGTTCACGTCGCGACACACCTGGGCAGAGATTCGACTACACGAAGGAAAGAATCGGCAGATTCACCGGATGGCCGAGGCTGTCGGTTCGTCACTGCTCAAGCTGGTGCGGGTTGAATATGCCGGTCTTACCGCCGATGGCATCGAGCTTGGTGCTGCTCGACCTTTGCGTCCGTCGGAGATTTCCCGACTGAGGCTCCTGTGTGGGCTGTCGTCGAAAGTACCGCGGTCCGTCCATATTCCCGAGGAGCGATCGAGTGGCTCCGGCTTCCGGGGAGCTCGTTCCGAGCGCAGCGATCGTCCCGCTCCGCGACGAGTCGATGATAGGCCGCCCGCTCGACGGGTCGAAGCGAGGACTGCCTCCCGCCCGGCCGAAGCTCGTCCACCTCTGCGACGGTTCGAAGACCGACCGGCCCCCAAACGATTCGAAGAGCGACCGCAGGGTCAAGGGGGCGATCGGGGTCCGGCGCGTGCCGGAAGTCGACCCAGGACTGCACCGGCTCGTCGCTCGGATTTACCTAGGAATCGACCCGATCATGCGACGCCGCCGCTGGACTGAGCGAAGATAGAGTGTGGAGGATCGGCACGCGATGTCGGTAGATCAGCACGAGGCTCCCTGGTGGAAAAAGACGACGGTCTACCAGATCTATCCCCGGTCGTTCCTCGACACGAACGGGGACGGAGTGGGCGATCTCAAAGGGGTCTTGGCCAAGCTTGACTACCTGGCTGAGCTGGGCGTCGAGACCCTGTGGCTGACGCCGTTCTTTGACAGCCCGCAGCGTGACTTTGGCTATGACATTCGTTCCTACGGCCAAGTGGCTGCCGATCATGGGACGTGGGCTGACTTTGACCAGCTCTTGTCGGCCGTCCATGGGCGCGGCATGCGGCTCGTGCTCGACATGGTGCTGAATCACACCTCCGACGAGCATCCTTGGTTTCGTGAAGCGCTTCGCCGCAAAGACAGCAAAGAGCGCGACTACTATTTGTTCCGACGGGGACGAGGCGAGGGTGGGAGTGCGCCGCCAACCAACTGGCGATCGATGATCGGTCCTCGCGGCTGGCACTATCACGCTGCCAGCGACGAGTGGTACTTCGCCAGCTTTTTGCCATTTCAGCCCGATTTGAACCATCGCAATCCGGATGTGCAGAAGGCCGTGCTCGCGATCGTCGAGGGCTTTTTGCGCAAAGGGGTCGATGGGCTCCGCCTCGATATTTTCAATGCGATGTTCAAGGACGCGGGCTTTCTGGACAATCCGCCGTCGCTGCGCCCCCTCCCAAGTGAAGACAACGCGGACGGATTTTTCCAGCGCAACCTGTACACCATCAACCATCCCGACAGCGTGGCGTTTGCTCGGACACTGCGGGCCCATGTCGATGCGGTGCCCGGTGACCCGCGGTTTCTTGTCGGTGAAGTGTTCGGCCCGCCGAGCCTGTTGCGTTCCTACTGCGGAGAGATGGGCGACGGACTCAACCTGGTCTTTCTGTTCAAGACGCTGCGAACCGAGTTTTCTGCACAGACGTTTCACTCACTTCTCGATGAATACGAGCGAGAGTTTGCCGCACCGCTTTTGCCGACGTGTGTGCTCGGTCACCACGATCGCG
>CALLYL010000069.1 GCA_937859535.1 uncultured Myxococcales bacterium | reverse complement strand
TCCCTGCCAATGTGCTTGCGGAGCTAGGCGCAAGTGTGACCCCACTTTCCGTGGCTCCCGACGGTAAGAACATCAACGACCCCTGCGGCGCGCTACATCCTGAGTCCATGTGCAGAGCGGTCGTCGAGCAAGGTGCACATATCGGGATTGCTCTCGATGGAGATGCCGATCGCGTCATTTTTGCTGATGAGCGGGGTCGAATCGTCAACGGCGACGCCATTATGGCGCTGTGTGCTCGAAGGCTCTTGTCGCGAGGGGAGCTGCGTAAAAGCACGTTGGTGGCGACGGTGATGTCAAACTTGGGGCTCGAGCGAGCCATGGCCGACATGGGCGGTCAGCTACTACGAACTGCCGTTGGCGACCGTTACGTCGTCGAGGCGATGCGCCAGCACGACCTAAACCTCGGTGGTGAGCAGAGCGGTCATTTGGTGTTCCTCGATCACATGACGACCGGCGACGGCATCATTGCGGCGCTCCAGGTTTTGGCGATCCTCCTCGAGGAAAATAAGCCGCTCTCGGAGCTGGCGAGCATCATGAAGCAGTATCCGCAGGTGCTCTTGTCGGTGAAGGTGGCGCGGCGGTTGCCTCTTGCTGAGCTAGCGACCGTGCAGTCGCTCATCACCCGAATTGAAAGTGAGCTAGGCAGCGACGGTCGGGTGTTGGTGCGCTACTCGGGGACGGAACCGAAGGCAAGGGTCATGATCGAAGGTCCGGAAGCGTCGCTTATCGAGCGCTACGCCCAAGAGATCGCGGAAGAGCTGGTGCGGGCGTGTTCGTAGCGTGGTGACGGGCTACAGAAGTCGCTCGTGACCGACTCTCTGGGCCCAAGTGATGAGCGACGTTTCCGCAGGGCAAAAAGGCTCCCACGGTGGCTGACCGAGGCTGTGGCGCAATAGCATCAGCGGATACAGCACAAACGACGGTGGTCGCTGCGAGCGACGAGCTTGGAGCGCCCGTTCTTTTTCGCGAAGCGGAAGCGGCTGAAAATCGGACACTGGACGAACTCGCACCGACGACAATAGTTCAGCCAGCTCGGCTCGTCGGTGATCGACCGCCTCGGTTTCCATTGAAAACGCACCGCACTGCGGGTGCCAGTGCTTGAGCATCCGACACGCCCCGAGGGCTTGCCCGCGATCCGATGCCACGCCGAGGCGCGACCAGTCCTTCTTTTTCGCAATGCGCAGCGAGTTAAAGATGTTTTCTTCGGTGTGCAGAGCGTGCGGTTCCAAATAGATTCGCTCCGCTGGCACACCCAACGATGTCATGGCTGCCGCCAGAGCTTCTGCCTCGACAAATGGGTTGTGAACCGCAGCTCCCGAGGTAATGAAGTGATGCGCCTGCCCTCGCTCCCACAGCATCGCCGCCCATACGGCCCGCCTCTGTAAACAGCGGGTGAGCGCTCCATCGGCGAGTGTTGGGCAACCTGGGACGATCACCGCGTCAAAGGGCTGGGCCAAAGGAGCTTTCACTTCCAAATGCCCCAGGTAGCCTTGCATCACGACGGACAGCAGCATCGTCCCGAACATAACACAGCCAACCACCCATCGGAGCCATGACCGCTTACCATCGCTGGTACGATTGGATGGAGTGCTGTTAGGCTGAGTCATCTGTTGACGGCTATCCGCCGAGGTCACTCAGCAGTGGAGCCAGATCGTCGTGGAGCCTCATCCGCAGTCGTCCCGAGAGCTGGCTGGCCTCTCGCAGTGCCGCTCTACCTGGCCCGACCTTGCGCCGCTCTACGAGTAGCTTACCGAAAGCAGCCAGCCCTTGGGCCAGTTCAATCTGGTCACCGTCTTCCCGTAGCAGGGCCACCGAGCGTTTGAGAAAGTCCCACGCTGGATGTTCGCCCTCGACCGTTTCATCGAACAGCGTCGAAGCATGGATCTCACCGAGTGAAAGCAAGCTTCGTGCAATCAAGCCGCGCAGTCCCGATTGCTGGGCGCGCTCGAGTGCCCGCGAGCACAGGTCGAGCGCTTTCTGCTTATCACCCCGTCGCAAATTGATGAGCCCGAGCAGCCGCTTGCTTTCGGCCAAGCCGCGATGATCGAGCAGTCGCAGCGCCAGATCCTTGGCTTGAATCAGCCGTGATTCGGCTTCACTGAGCAGTCCGTCTCGAAGCAGCGCATCTCCCAAGAAACACAGCAGGGTTAGCTGTTCCTTCGACGGACCTTCGCGTTCACACAGTGGCAGGGCGTCCTCGAACCGAGCTCGGGCCGCCGTCACATTGCCGCGTGCCAAATCGATGCTGCCGAGCGCCGTCATCGCGGCGGCAGCCAGCAGCGGATCGTCTTCATGTTTGCGCAGCGCTTCGTCGAAACAACTCATCGCAGCATCCAGGGCACCGCGTTGATATTCGACCTGTCCCACGTGAAGCAGCGACTGCGCGACTTTCTTACGATCGAGTAGCCGCCGTCGCATCTCCAGCGCCTGGGCGAGCCGATCCATGCCGTCAGAGGTCTTGCCCAGCCAGACCAGCGCCTGACCTTCTTCATCCAGCGCGTCGGCAATGCCCACCTGATCTTGCATCTGCTGAAACAGTGCGAGCGACTGCTGAATCAGCCCGAGTGCTCGCGCCGGATCATGCGCGACGATGCGGCCCATTTCCAAGAACGCCTGCGCCCGCTGCTTACGCGACGCCAGCACAAACGACAGCCGCACCACCTTTTCCCACGCCGACATCGACGATTCGAAGTCGCCAAGCTGCGACAGCACCCGGCCGAGTTTTTGCCACAGGCGCAGCCGCTCCGCGAGGTGTTCCGACGACAAACAAGCCAGCCCACGGAGCAAAAGGCGTGGCGCTCGTCCGGTCGCTCCGTGCGTCACGGACAGCTCAGCGGCGCGCAGATACGCTTGCGCGGCGAGCAGACCTTCCCCGGCCCGTTCGCAGTGACGGCCAATGCGCTGCTGGAGATCCTCGCGATCGCTGTCCGGTTGTAGCTGGAGAAACTGCGCCAACAGAAGGTGGTAGCGACGTTTGCGTTCCGGATCGACCTGCTCGTAAATGGTCTTCTGCCACGGCGCGTAGGCGAACCGCAGCTCTCGCTCGACGCCGAGCTGGCTCGTCGGAACCGCCATCAGCACACCTTGGCCAATGAGCTGTTCTAGTAGCTCGCTCAGCTCCGCCAGGCGTTCGGCATCGCCGTCTTGGACATCGGCCAGCCGTGGACCATCGATGTCTCCTTCGCCTGCTTCCGTGAGCCCACTCGCCTCACAGCGGGTGAGGGTCAGGATCGAGCCAAGATGAAAGTTCTCACCAGCGACCGCCGCCTGTTCGAGTAGTCGCCGAGAGCTTTCGGCCATCGCCAGCAGGCGCGCTTCGACGACACCGGGCAGCGACGACGGCAGCTCAACCTCCGACAGCCGTGCTTCATCCCACACCGGCACGAGCGAGCGCTCGCCTTCGCCCGGCTGCCACGACAGCACCTGTGTTTCGACGAGAAGCCGTAACAGCTCGACCATGGCCCTTGGAGTGCTTTCGGAAAAGCGCTCGCAGAGATCAACCACCCACGGGGGCAGTTCTTCCGTTTCGGCCCCGACAATCGACGCAATCAGATACAGTTTTTCATCGCTGGTAAGCGGGGAAAGCTGCATCCGCAGCGGCGGTGTACTGGTGGCACCAAAATCGGGAAACGTCTCGACGAAATCGGGTCGCGCTGCCAGACCAAGAACCACCGGCAGATCCGATAGTCCGTCGAGTAGGTAGTTTACCAAGTTGACCGTCTCGGGGCTGGCTTGATCCATGTCATCGATCAGGATCAGCAGCGGTCCGCGCCGAGCATCCGCGACGAAGAATCGCTTGATCGCCGAGTACATGCGTGACTCGCTGCGCACCCCAAGGCCGGGATTTGCAGACGACTGCTGCGAGCCATCAGGAAACGGGATTCCGAGCAGCTCTCCCAGCACATGCGCGACCTCGGTGGCCCGCACCGCTGGTAGCAACACTCGGCACAGCCTCAGCAGCTTATCGCGTGCCGCCCCAATCTCTTCGCCCTGCTTCAGATCGCAGCGTCGCCGAATCAGCTCGATGAACACCGCCAGCGGGGCAGCTCCTTCGCCAGGTACCGTCGCCATCAGCACCCGATCGGGAGATACCGCAAAGTACGACGAGGCTGCCCGTCGCAGCTCCGCGAGCAGTCGCGTCTTGCCGAGACCCGTCGCCGCGAGCAAAAGAAAGCTGCGCAGGCTGTGCGACTTGATGCTCTGTTCGATACAGCCGAGCAGTTTGCCGAGTTCTTCTTTGCGCCCGCAGAACGGCACCTCCGTATCACTCGACTCCGGCTGAAGCAGGTCTTCCTCGGACAGCGTGTAATGCGGTCCCGTCTCATCGCCAGCCAAGATTTGCACATCGAGCCGGGGTAGCAGCGTCGTGCGGCAGCTTCCACAGATATCGGTTCCGTCGGTGACAGGGGCGTGACAACTGAGACAGCGAGCAGACATCGCCCGCTTTTAGCGCGGTATTGGAAGCATCCGCAAGCCTCCCGACGATTGCCGCCAGTGCCCCGAGAAACCTCCGCACGTCGACCACAGCCGCGATAATGTGTTCAAAAACATGAGCAATGAACCGGCGATCGAAACTCGGCGGTCGCGACTTGCCACCTACAATCAGGTTGCGCTCGCATTGGCCGCGACGGTAGCGCTCTGCTATTACGGTCGCTTGGTGTTGTTCCCGATTCTACTCGGGGTGACGGTGGCGCTGGTGCTGGCCCCGGCGGTCGACCGGCTTGCGCGCTGGCGAGTGCCCAGACCGCTGAGTGCGCTGGTCCTGCTCACTGTGACTCTCTCGGTGATGTACGCGGTAACCCACCTGCTGTACAACTTGGTCGTCCAGTTTCTCGACGAACTGCCCGCGCACTCCTCCCAAATAGAGGCATTCCTCGATGGCATCCGCAAGCGGCTGGATCATCTGCTGAGTTCGACCCGGCTGTTTAGCATGCCCTCGGAGCAAGGCGTCTCCGTTCATCAACCGATCGACTGGCCCAAGCTGGTCATCGGTGGTGCCAACTCCCTGGGTGAGTTTCTGTTTATCACCTCGTTTGTGCCGTTTATTGCCTACTTCTTGCTGACCTGGCAGGAGCACTTGTATCGGGCCTCGGTGCGGATGTTCGCACTCGATCGACGCAGCGAGGCCGAGCGGACCCTTGGTCAGATTGCCGCGATGTTTCGCAGCGTGCTCATCGGAAACCTGCTGGTGGGTCTGCTGATGGGCCTGCTCAGCTCGGTGTTGTTCGCCTTGGTGCGAGTGCCGTACTTCTACGTCATCGGGATGCTCAGCGGGATGCTCAGCATGGTGCCGTACCTGGGCGTCGTGCTGGCGCTTTTGCCGCCGCTGCTCATGGGCATTGGCAGGCTGAGCGGAACCGGGATGTTGGTCTTGGGGCTCGGCGTGCTTCTGCTGCACCTTTTGGCGATCAACCTGCTGGTGCCGAAGCTGATTGGGCAGCGCGTGCAGTTAAACCCACTGGCGGCGACGCTGTCGCTGCTGCTGTGGGGCGTGCTGTGGGGTGGGGTGGGCTTGATCCTGGCGGTGCCGATTGCTGCGGCGGTAAAGATTGTCTGCGATCACATCGAGCCCCTGCGCCCGCTGGGGGCCTGGCTCGGCGATGATCTCGACGGGCATCAGCGGCATGCATCGCGGAGTGAGCCTTCGGCTTGACAGCGGCGGCGGCTCGCCAAAGCTTACTGACATGCGCACGCGCCTCCGGCCTGCTTTCTTTGCTGTTTCGGTTTTGCTGACCACGCTGCTTTGGGCCCCAACCTCCGGCTGTAGCCGTGGGCAGCCATCGAGCGTGGCCACCTCGACCCCCAAAAGCAGGGTCGCGCCGACCTTGCCTCCGCCCACCATGCAACCCGCTCCCAGCGCTCCGCCGGCGGCGGCGAGCTTGCCGGTGGCGCTGACCCCCAATCAGCAGAGCCGTCGTACGCCCGTGGTCGATGCGGTTCAGCGCACGGGGCCATCGGTGGTCTCGATCTTTACGGAGCAAAAGCCGCAGTACAACCCATTCGGCTTCTTCGGGCTGCAAGAGGACGACGAGAGCGGTCGTACCTCGCTCGGCTCGGGCGTGATCGTCGATCCGCGTGGCCTGGTCGTGACCAATGAACATGTCGTGGCCGGGGCTGCTCGCATTCGAGTGCTCCTCGCCGATGGCCGAGAGCTACCGGCCACGCTGGTGGGGGCCGATCAGTCGTTCGACCTTGCGGTGCTCCAGATCGAGTCGGGCGACAAAGACGGCAAGGGTGGCAAAGAGTTAAAAGACCTGCCTTCGCTGCGCATTGGTACCGCCAACGACTTGATGATCGGCGAGACCGTGATCGCGATTGGCAACCCGTTTGGCTTGTCGCACACCGTGACCTCGGGGGTGATCTCGGCGGTGCATCGGGTGGTGCGCGCCAAAAACCGCACCTACGAGGACTTCATCCAGATCGATGCCCAGATCAATCCGGGCAACTCCGGCGGACCGCTGCTCAACGTCAACGGTGAGCTGATCGGCATCAACACGGCGGTTCATTCCGGCGGTCCTGGCATTGGCTTCGCCATTCCCATCGACCGCGCCCGCACCATCGTCAACGATCTGCTCCAGTTTGGCCGGGTGCGCTACGGCTTCGTCGGTCTGCGGGTCGCCAACCTTCAGGAGCGCCGTCGCGCCGCCACCGGAGTGGTCGTCACCGAGGTCGATGCCGGGAGTCCCGCCGAAAAAGCCGGGATTTTGCCGGGCGATGTCGTGACCCACCTGGGCGATGAGGCCACCGTTACGGTCGAGCGCTTCTGGGACCGCGTCCACCGAATCCTTGCTGGCGAGGATGTCCGCGTCCGACTCACCCGTGGCGAAGTCACCCTGCGCACTACGCCGATTGACCCCAAGGAAATGTCACAGCGCGCTCGCAAGCGGCTCGGGCTCGAAGTGATCGATGCGCAAGGACGGGCCGCTCTGGTGCAACGTGTCAATCAGGGGTCGAGCGCCGATCGCATTGGGTTCCAGCCCGGTGATGCCATCTTGCAGATTGGGGCGCGGCAGGTTCGCTCGGCGAGCGAGTTCTACGCGGCGCTTGGTGAGATCCGCCCTGGCACCGACACTGTCATGCTCGTCTTCCGAGGCCAAGCCTCCTACTACGTCACCGTGCCGTTTTAGCCGTCCGACCGCCAAGAGGTGATCCAAAGACCATCTTGAGGCGAAGCAAGACCACGCGGAGATAAAGGCAAGACCACGCGGAGGCGAAGCAAGACCACGCGGAGGTGAAGGCAAGACCACGCGGAGGTGAAGGCAAGACCACG
>CALLYL010000068.1 GCA_937859535.1 uncultured Myxococcales bacterium | reverse complement strand
CTCCAGGGCCAATGGTACTGCACGGGATTCTGTGTGGGAGAGTAGGTCGCTGCCAGGAATTCTTTTCTAAAGGCCCAGAGATTTCTTCTCTGGGCCTTTTTTTTGTCCTTTTTTCTTCCTCACTCCCTTCTCCATTTTCCTCCCTCCGTCTTTCCCTCGGCTCTCGCGCCGCGCTCCCTTCTCGGTTAGCATTGTTGCATGATGACTCCTGCCCAAACTCCCAATACACCTGCGCCTCTCCGTCTGCTGCAGCAAGAAAGTCTCTTGCTTTGTGTTGATGTTCAAGAGCGTCTCTGTGCGGCAATGCCCAAAGAGGCTCTTGCTCAACTGGTTCAGAACGCCTCTCGGCTGCTGAGAGGGGCTCAGATCTTGGGGATTCCGGTAGTGGTATCGGAGCAGTACCGACGGGGATTGGGCGGAACCATTCCGGAGTTGGCGAGCTTGATTCCTGCTGGCTCATCCAATCTGGAAAAGCTTGAGTTCTCTGCTTGGGCCGCTCCGGCGCTGGCTGCTGCGATTGCCGAGACCGGACGATCGCAGATCATTGTGATTGGCATGGAGACCCATAATTGTGTGTATCAAACTGTGCGCGACCTCGCCCATGTCGGTTATAAAGTTCATATCCCTCATGATGCGGTTTGCTCGCGATATCCTGAGAATGCTCGGGTTGGCTTGGTGCTTGCGGAGCGTGCAGGAGGCGTGGTGACTTCGACGGAAACGGTGCTGTTCGATTGGCTACATCGTGCCGGTTCCGCAGAGTTCAAGGCGATTTCGGCCCTCGTGCGTTAGCGACGGCAAGACTGCTTCATTTCGCTTCTGCCGACGGTGTGATAGAAATGGTGTATGTGCTGGCGCGGCTCGGTGGTGTTTGTGCTCTTCGCCACGCTCCTGCTGGGGTGCGAGGGCGACGGCGAAGGCCAGGTTAGCGGAACACTGTTCCTTCGCGGCTGTCCATCCCTGGATCCGACCGACCGTTCCCAGACGGAGGTTCCTTCTCCGTTGCCCACCTTTACGCTCAATCCGCACTTTTTTTATGCGGAGATCATTCTGGGTATCAAGACGGGTCTGCGTCCCGATCCGCGAACGGTTGACCGTCTGCAAGTTCGGCTCCAGCGTGGATCCATCAAGATGGAGCGCTCAGATAGCTTCGAACTTCTAGTGCACGATCTGGACAAATTGGAGCAGCTTCAGGCGGACTCCATTCGCGCAGGGGCACCGGGGATTCCGATTATCCCACCTCCGCTCGATCAGGTGACGTCACCGCTACCGACTTCGCCAGATGCGACTGTGCGTGCCGGTTTGGTTCTGAACAACAGTTGTCGCTATCCGCAAGCCCAGCCTTCGCTACGGGGGCACATCCGCTTTTCTGAGCTTGGGCGTCGCGTCGGCGAGTACCTCGCCGCAGAGTTTCAAGTGGTCATCGAGGACGAGCGGGCGATGCGCCAAGAAGGCGGCATACCGAAGAGTCCGAACGTTGCCGGCGCGCTGCAGGGATGGTTTCGAATGCCCATTCGCTCGGGCCCAGCCTCAGCGGCACAGTAGTTGGGTTAGCTTGGCTCTTTGATGCGTAGATGCTCAACGGGCTGACCCCCGACAATGTGCTTCTCGATGATCTCGTGCGCAGCCGCAACGGTGGGTACTTGATACCAAACAGCCTCTGGATACACGACGACCACGGGGCCTTTGCTGCATTGATCGAGGCAGCCCGAGGAGTTTGCACGCATTCGGCCTCGTAATCCGCGAGCCGCGAGCTCCTTCTTGAAGATTTCGCAAATGCCCTCACTGGAGCTGTTGGCACAACTACCCTTCGGGTTTTGCGGATCGCGCCGGTTGGTACAGACCAGGATGTGCTTTTCGAAAGGAATCATCGTCGCCGTACCTTAGTTTGGAGCGGAGGTTGGCCGCTGTGCCTGCATCGCTTGGCGAAGAAGTACGTGCGGATCCAACTCGAGTCGAACATCTAGTATCTGCGTGAGCACATAGTACATGACTCCCACCGCCACCAGCATCAGGGCCAGCGCTGAAGTCGCCGTGGCCAACGCCAGTCCGAACACGGTGAGCGTCCCGGCCGCCAGCACCGTCTGAGCCAGTGGCGGACGTGTCGCGGCGGCGGCGGGCGTAAAGGACGAAAAGATCGTCTGGAGCTTCCCGTTAGAAAGCACTCGATCCAGGAGCGTTCCAAGTCGCATGACATAGATCCTAACTGGCGTGTTGTCCGATGGCGTAAAGGGAAGACTGGTCACCGTCCTGAAGAGCATGACCAGCGAGCATCGCTCCGAAGACCACCATTAGGTAGAGCAGCGATGCCTTGAACAAGGTGCGAGCCCAACGGATACCGGAGGACGCACGCAATCCTTGAAGCCCGATGAGCAGAAAGCCAATTCCTGCCACGAGCGCCGTCCACAGATACAGTCGTCCACCGATACCCATCGGCACCAGCAGCAGCGACACTGGGCACAGCAGCAACAGGTACAGCACGACCTGGAACTTGGCGGTTCGTTCGCCCAGCTCGCTAACGAGCGTTTTAAACCCTGCTCGACGATAGTCCTCGCTGCGAAACAGCGCGATGGCGATAAAGTGAGGGAGCTGCCACAGAAACATGATCGAAAACAGGGTCAAGCCCGCCAAGTCGAGGCGGCCGGTGGCGGCTGTCCATCCCATCAGCGGCGGCATTGCACCGGGCACGGCTCCGATCACGAGAGCGCCAGGGGATATCTGTTTCATCGGCGTGTAACACGCGGTGTAAGAGACAAACGCAACCAGTCCGAGTACGGCTGTCAGCAAGTTGACGATCAGCCCAAGCCATAACAGCGCGAGCAGTCCGAGTGAGAGGCTCAACGCTAGCGCGATCTTGGGTTCGAGGCGACCGGCGGGCAGCGGACGGTCCTTGGTTCGCTCGGCTCGTCCATCAATGTCGCGCTCTAGGTACATATTGAGGGCGTTCGCACCTCCAACGAGCAGCGACATACCGAGGAGGAGCCCTAGTTTGGTTTCGGGCTTGGGCGTGGTCGGGGCCAGATAGAGTCCAACGGCTCCAGTAGCCACGACCATGAGCGTGATGCGTGGCTTGATGAGCGCGATGAGGTCACGGACTTGGCTCAAGCGATGCCCCCTTGATGATGATGGTCGGCGAGAGTGGTCGATAGTTCGGAATCAGCCTCGTTAAGGAGGACCATCGGCCGTAGCAACCACAACTCGACGACCAAGAGTGCCCACAAAAGTGCTCCGACGCCCAGATGGGTGGTGACCTGCAGAAGACCGAGATAGCTACGCACACTCTCCAAGCCGAGCGCGATCTGGAGGATCACCAGGAACGGCAGTGCCTGCTTGATGAAGCGGGCAAATCCGGTGAGGCGTGGCAGCATCAGCGTCGAGAGAACCAACGCAAATGCAAGTAGCAGTGCGGTCAGGCGGTGAAGCGCTTGAATGACGACCGTCGGATGTTCGCCGACAGGCAGTAGCCCATCCTTACAGAAAGGGATTTCCAAGCAGGCCAGCCCGGCACCGGTGTGACGAACCAGACCTCCGAGCGTGATCTGTAAGTAGCAAAGCACCGCTGTGGCTGCGAGGAGGCGGTAGGCGTTACGTGGCACTTCGATGCGCTCGGAGGTCTTGCGGCTCAGACAGGCAATCGATAGCACCAGAGCAAAGAACAGCATCGAGGTACACAGGTGAGCGAGCGAGATCAGCGTCGGAAGCTTGTAAATCACAGTCAGTCCGCCGAGCACGCCTTGGAAGACAACCAGCCCAACCGCGAGTAGACCAAGACTACGTCCCCAGCGCTGTCCGTGACGAGTGGCTTGAAAGCAGAGTAGGCACAATACGACGGTAAGCAGGCCGACCAGGCTCGCGAACAGCCGATGTCCGTGCTCGAAAAACACGTTGCCTTTCATCTCTGGGAAGAACTGACCGAAACATAGCGGCCAATCCGGACAAGCCAGCGAAGAGCCAGTGCCATGCACGATTCCGCCGATGAGCAGCAGCATGAAGGTGGCACACGCGGTGAATATGGCGAAACGATGGGTCCACATAAGCGGTCTGGCCTCGAACGACGACATCCGCCTGGGCGAAAATGAACCACCCTGCAGCGAGCGGGCGACGTCAACGTGGAAGTGAATGCGACGTTCCCTCGGGTCTTTACGGCATGGGCCAAGCCCGAGCCAAGCGTTTTTTTGTGATTGTGATGTCAGCGACGGTGATTCATGCATCGAGACCACATGACGTGCGGTCGCACTGGCGGACACGACTCGTTCCCGGTTCCGTCGTGTAGAAGTGCGGATTGGGAGGTTGACCTCCCAGGGACAGGGCTCTATAGTCCGCCACGCTATCTTGCGTTCTCACCGTATCCATCGAAAGAACACGGAGGTCTTCATGCGACGGCCCGACCCGGCTCGGCTCGCCGACCCGGATTTTCGTCGCCTCTGTGGCTCGTCTGATCGTCCCTCGCGGGCGCGACGGGCCTTGACGTTGGGCACTACCGTGCTCTTCGTCCTGCTTGGCGTTTCTCAATTGGCACATGCTCAGTTTGGTCCCGGCGGCGGGATGCGTCCCATGGGGGGTCAAGGCGGCGGAATGGGCGGACCTCAGGGCGGCCCACCACCCGACAAGCCGGAAGGACCAGCTGAGGCTGCGCCATCCACGGGCAGCGCTGACACCGCCACCGAACCGCTCCCACAGTGGCCCGAAAAGAAGGGCAAGGAACTTCAGTTCCTTCAGCTCAATGGGTACCTGCGTGGGCGGGGCTACTACTGGCACAACTTCAACCTCGGGCACTTTAACGATCCCTCGAGTCGGGCGAACCCGTTCTCGCTGCCGTATTCGGAAATTCCGACAGCGACGGGAGAGCGCCCCGATTCGAGTTGCACCAAGCGCAATCCCGGGACGACCTGCGGTGCCGCCGGTGTGCTCACCTCGGATATGCGGCTTCGCTTTGATCCGACGCTGAACTTGTCGGAGCAGATTCGGGTGAAGTCGCAGATCGACGTCTTCGACAACCTGGTGCTCGGCAGTACACCCGAGGGCTTCTATATCAACGGTCGTGGTGGCGCTGCCGACGGTTATCCAACGATTAACAATCGCACTCAAGTTCCTCAGGAATCGACGCTGAACGCGCTTCAATCGTCGATTCGAGCGAAGCGTGCGTGGGGTGAAGTCAAGATCCCTCTCGTCGAGCTGAACTTCGGTCGGATGCCGTTTATGTGGGGCACGGGAATGCTCTACCACGACGGCAACTGTCCCGACTGCGACTTCGGCACGACCGTTGATCGGGTGATGGTAACGGCGCGACTGTGGAATCACTTTGCGTCGTTTATGTACGACTGGTCGGCGGTCGGAGCGACCTCGCAGATTGTCCAAAACCAGCAACTTACTGGCTGGAACTACAACATCGATAACGTCGATGATGTGATGCAGGTTGGGCTGGCGCTTGGACGCAAAGATGACGAGGCCCACATCGCGGATGCGCTCAATCGTGGCAAGGCGGTCGTAAATTATGGCGCGCTCATCATCGGGCGCTGGCAGGAGTGGGATCTCACCTACAATCCGCGACCGCAGACGACGCCACTTGGTCAGACCGGGCCGGAATCGTCGGCTCTGTACTCGGCAAATGAGCTGCAGAAGTCGCTCGGTCGGCGCAAGGCTTGGTCGTTGACGGCGGACTTGTGGGGACGGCTTCAGTACAAGAAGCTGTATCTCGAAGCCGAAGGCGCGGCGATCTTCGGTAGCGTGGGTGAGCTGGGGGTGTACGGAGACGGCGGCTACGGTTCCGATAACGTGCTGCGCAAGGCAACCCTGGAAATCCAGCAACTGGGTGGTCTGTTCCGCGGCAATTACAAATTCCTGCGCGACAGCCTGATCGTGGGGCTGGAGGTCGGTAGTGCCAGTGGTCCGCAGAACGGCGATCCTCGCGGGGAGTTGAATTTCCGTCGCGCTCGCGAAAAGCCGATCGGATTGCTGAACTCTGACGGCTACATCGGGCTTCGTAGCTCTCGTTTCAACTTCGATCCCGACTATCACGTCGACATGATCCTGTTTCGACGCATCCTCGGGACAGTTTACAACGCGACGTACATGAAGCCGTCGGTGACCTACTGGCTGATCGACAGCTTTGGTGGTCAAGCGGAGTTCATCTACTCACTGGCCAACAAACCGGCGGTATTCCCCGGTCACGCCATCAACATGGGCGCTGAGATCAACGCACGCCTCATGTACCACAACAAGGACGAGGGCTTTTACGCCGCGCTCGAGTACGGCGTGTTGTTCGACCTTGGTGCTCTTTCTCAGAAGCAGGAAGTCTGGAACAACACCTTCGCGGTCGATGGAACGACAGCGCAAGCATTCCAGGCCAAGATTATGCTTCGCTTCTAAGATGCGCCGCGCTTCTCGCTACATGTGCCTGCTGGTGGTTGCTGGTCTGCTTGGGTGTCAGGCTCGTGCCGGGATGCCTTGTCAGGGTGCCGGCGATTGTCATAGCGGGCTGATCTGTGTAAAGCCGACTGGACTTGGGGTCGGTGCCGCTGGGGTTTGTGAGCCAGCCCGTCGCGGCCTCGGTGATCCTTGTGCACGGTCGAGCGAATGTAGCGTCGGGCTCGCCTGTTCTAACGAGACGAGCGGTGGCTACTACGGCACCTGCCAGACCGCAACCATTCTCGACGGCGGAGTCTACGATCAGGCCACCGATCTGACGGCACCGCCTGATCTCACATCGCAGGATCTGGTCACTCCGCCGGGCTAGCCCGGGGTCGTGAGATCGCGGGTGAAAAACCCGGTGGCGTCGCCCTTCCGTCCAAGTACGTTGAAAATGCGGAGTGCTTGAAGCTTGCCTTTGACCTTGGTCGGCGGCAGTGCGACGTACTCAACGCGATCGGAAACGGCTTGGAGCACCGGCTCGCTGACGATGATTTCGCCCTTACCAGCGACGGAGCACAAGCGCGAGGCGGTGTTCACGGCGTCGCCGATGACGGTGTACTGCATCGTGTGTGACGAGCCGATCATGCCGCAGACGACGGTGCCGATGTTGATGCCGATGCCGATGTCGATGGCCTCAAATCCCTTCGGCGTGCGCTTCGAGTTGAAGTGCTGAAGGGCGGTCTGCATCTCAATGGCGCACTGCACCGCACACCACGTTGCTTCTTCGACGGGCACCGGCGCGCCGAACAGCGCCGTGATAACGCCGATGGGCAGGACCTGGCCTGGAATGATGACACGCGACAGCACATCCGCCGCGATCATGAAGATGGCGCCGATCAGCGCCGAGGCCGGCAGAAGCAA
>CALLYL010000067.1 GCA_937859535.1 uncultured Myxococcales bacterium | reverse complement strand
GAACCTGCGAAGCACCAAACCACGGCCAGCGGGCAGCCAATGACCTAGGGTCCAAAAACGGCCACAGAGCCCAAGCCAGCGACGCAGCACATGGCCATTAGAGGGACTCGACGGACTGCAAAAGCTCGGGCTGAAAGCTACCTCGGGGCCGGACTAAGCTCTGATGGTGTGCCTTCATCCGACCTGTAATCAGGTCGACATCTGGCTGCACGACCGTACCTTCGACCTCTTCTGCGTCGAAGTCATACTGCGTACGATCCTTGTAGGAAACGGTGTGGGTTGGAGCAGCGATCACGGATGATCGTGATCCTACGCCAATGGTTGGATGGGTCTGGGCAAACGCGGAAGAGGCAACCGCCGAACAAACGACCGCAGCGAGCAGGATCTTGTGCATGAGAGCGCTCCTTGTCGAAGAGACATCCGCGATAACCGCCCAGACCCCCTCGATCTGGGCCAGCATCGCGACCACGATGTCCCTGAACGAACCCGCTGCCGAATGGATCTATCCGATGTGCGGGTCCGCTGCGGGAGCGCTGGGCGCTAGAAGTGGCTCGGCGGACGCACGCACGGCTGGATCAGACCCGGCACACCGATCGCATCCCACGCACGACCTGTCGCGATCACTTCTGGCGCGCACCGACCATAGAGCGTCCGGGCTGCCTGCGCCGTCGCGTAGCGAGCCGTCTCGAACGTTGCACTGGCGGTCAGGAGCTTGCTGTTCGACAGGTAGAAAATTTGGAGCGACTTGCCAAGCCCAATTGCCGGAACCTCGACGGTGGTCTTGGCACGAGGATGCTTGCCCCCCTGGGTCAGCAGCACGTGAACCAAGTTGGGCATGCCGCTGTTGAGGTGAACGCCACCGCGATCGGTACCGCCGGGCATAATCCGCTCGGAGTAGAAGTCCTTACTCTGGCCATCCTTCGTCGGGTTGTCCATAAAGCGGAGCGACCCCCCCGGTAGCATCGGTCCTGCCACTTCCTTGCCGAGTAGCCACGTATCCGCCGAATGCTTGAGCATGGCCGGGTTGCCCGCATCGGTCCCGCCCGATGCCACCCACGCCTCGACGCCGGAGCCCATGATGTCGCTCATCGCTTCGTTCAGCGCGCCCGACTCGTTCTGGTAGGTCAAGTTCGAGGTGGTGCTGGTTACGGCGTGCGTGATTTCGTGCGCGGTCACATCGAGGCCAAGCGTCAGATCGAGCAGCACTTTGCCATCGCCCTTGCCGTAAGCCATCTGGAAGTACGGTGCCCCCAGCCACGCGGCATTGTTCGGTGAGCAGCTAAAGCCCGCCGGGAACTGCACGTTCACCGTCGCTACCATCCCCGCGCCCTTGTCGTCGTAAGAGTCGCGACCGAACATGTGTTTGTAGAAGTAGTAGGTGTCTGACTGCTGGCCGTAGACGTTGTCAACACCGCTATCGCCAGATGCTGGATCACCTTCTTTGCGCTTCGAGGTGCCCGGCAGCATGCCCATCGCGGTACCGATGCAGTTCCCACCCAAGGTATACAGCGATCGGGTAAGTGCGCGATGAATGTGCGAGCGCTGCGACAGGATCTCGCCGGTCTGGACCGACACAAAGATATCTTCTAGCGCCATGCCCTCGTTGCCGACGTATTCGACGAGCGCCCGATACGCCAGCCGCACCGCAGAGTCAGGTGCCGATTCTGGAGCAACGATCGCGAGCGACGGTGCCTCGTGGAAGCGGAGCGAGCCAAGCTTCGCCACCGAGGCAAGAGCGCTCTTGATCGCTTGACTCCCCGTGGTGGGATTGGTTGCTCCCGCAGGAATCGCAATGCGCAGTTCGGGCTTGAGTTCCCCGATGACCGCAAGGATCGCACCGCTCTTATCGGCCTGCACGACCACTTCACCATCGACAACAGGAACGCCGGCATGGATCTGCTGAAGCCGCACATAGCGGTTTCCAATGTCATCGGACTGCTCGGATGCCACCGCGAAGCTGGTGTCGGCGGCCAAACGATAGGCGGGAGCCAACTGACTGAGCATCACCCGGACGGCACCGGCACCATCGAACACCGACGCGTTCATGGAACCCGACAAATACAGCGGGGTCCGCGAGGCCGACAACTGGGCCGTATCAAAACCGAGCGCAGCCAGCGACTTGGGCGATTCGGACGGGCCCGCCACGAGGCGTAGGCCGTCATCTGCTCCAGTCGAAGTGGAGTCTCCGAGGGCACAGCCACTAAGGGCAGCTCCGCATAGCAAAAGGGCTGACAAGGTTAGCTGGCTTCGGCGACGATTCTTCGAGAGAGACATTCGATACTCCTTGGTTACAGCAAGCCGGTTGGTATTGGGAACCTAACTGCCGACACGTATACCACAAGGAATCACTTCGTAATCACAAGCCTCTGCAAGCCAAACGCCGCCATCCACTGACTGGGGGAGTCCCCCCCATTTGGCATGCCAAAGAGAAGTCTGCGCGTCCATTTGTGAGACCCCAATCGACTCCCCAATTGACTCCCAATCGATTCCCAGTCGATTCCCAATCGACTCCCAATCGACCCCCTATCGATTCCCAATCGACTCCCTATCGATTCCCTATCTG
>CALLYL010000066.1 GCA_937859535.1 uncultured Myxococcales bacterium | reverse complement strand
CCCGATCGGAAAAGTCGTCAGCTACCGCTGCGCGAGCACTTTGCGCTGGTGAGGTAGGCGTGTTGAAGGCGATTCCCTTTTTCCTCCAATCCCACACAGTGGATCGTCCTGACATCCTGCAGCGGTATCGGACAGATTGGTCTGCACGAGTGGCTGCGCGGAGCTAGAGTTCGGGCGCCGGATAGGTGGCCTAGTTGTTCCTGCCGGAGAGAGTGACTCTGTTGCCTGGCGCAACGTCACCAGTTGTTGTTCCATCGTCTTCACCCTGCGCTGAACCTCTGTTTCGATTCGACGCTGTAGCTCTGCTGGAGATGGCTCAGCCCGAGGAGTCGAAACCACTGGCGGTGGTGGTATCCGCCGAAGACGCGGCCCCATCAGAACGACTCCAAGCAGCGCCATCACCAGGCTTGACCCTACTGCACTCACCAGCCGCCAACGCCAGCGTTGACTGACGACAGATACCTCATCTTCGATTGAGCCGAGCTGAGCCAGTAGCAGGCTCCTTTCGTTGCTGGTGACCCGCAACTCATGCTCCAGCTTCTGCGACCGCTGGGCGAGCTCCTCGGAATGTCTCAGCTCGCTTGACCGCAGTCTGGCTTCTGCTTCCGCAAGACGCTGTAGTTGTGCTTCCTCTGCGATCCGCTGCTGTGCCGCCCGTTGTTGCTGCTCTTCCTTCTGCTGTCTTACCAAAGCTTCCCGATGGATCTCCGCAGCGCGCTGGGCTGCCTCTTCGGCCAACCGGTCTTCTTCAATCTGTCGCAGGTCGGTCAGTGCAAGCATCAGGCTGGTTTCGGTCTTGGCGTTCATGTGATTCCTCCTGCTGGAACCTGATTGCAGGAGACGGGCCAAGCCACTTCGCCAGCGCTCAGCCCTCCGAAATAACAGAGGAATCGCCTGCCGGACGGTCAATCGAACCGCTCAGAGTACCCGCTCAAATCTATGAATAGTAGCCATCGAATCTACGATTTGTGACCTGAACGGTCTCGAATCCGCAAGCCAAGCTGGTTGTAGCGCAACCGAACCCGTCGAGGATTGGCCGCGTTGCTACCCAGTAGCAGGCGCTCAGCCATCTGAGAGAAGTCTCCACTGTCAGCGTGCAGCTGTTCGTAAATCTGGCGCTCGAGCTCCTGGGCCACCTCGTGCAAGGTCCGACCCGGATGGACCATCACAGAGAGCCTCTGGCCATTCTCAGCGGGCTCGGAAGCTGCAGGTGGCTCGGACTCTTGCTCAGGCCATCCCCCATCGAGCAGCCGTTGGATGAGTTGGTTGGGAATCGGTATCGTATGCGCGACAGCTGGTACCGCACGCTCTGTCTTGGCGGCATGCATTGCATCGGCTAGTGAGAGCAGAGCTGCGTTTGCAATCAAGAGCTCCAACTCGCGAATGTTGCCGGGAAAGGGGTGATTGAAGATCGCATCCTTAGCCACAGAGGACAGCAGGAATCGCACGCCGCTGATCTTCGCGGGTGGTCGGCGGCCCCAATGCAGACTCACCTGTGGCGGCTCGGTCAGCCCAGCCGCATCACAGTATTGCACGAGGAGTTGCCGATTCGGACCGGAAGAGAACGTTTTTCGCAGCAGTCCGAACAGCAGCGGCTCGAGGTCTTCACGGCGCTCGCGAAGCGGCGGCAACACAAGGCGCGCGGCTGGGTTGAGTCGTGCATACAGATCGGCCCGAAACCGCCCTTGCTGTACCGCCTTGCGCAAGTCCACATGAGTGGCTGCCACTACTTTGACTTGGATTGGTCGCGGCGTGTTCTCTCCGAGCCGTGTAACCCGAGATTCTTGCAGGACCAACAACAGCATTCGCTGCACATCGAGCGGAAGGTTTCCCACTTCATCAAGCAGCAGGGTTCCATGATTGGCGCGCTCGAAGCGTCCTTCCCGATCTGTGGCACCGCTGAAGGCACCTTTGGCAACGCCGAACAGCTCTGCGGCAACCAGCGTCTCTGGAATAGCGGACAGATCCACCGAAACAAACGGTCCCCTTCGTTCTGCTGCGGGATGGATTACCTGTTCACACAGAGCGCTCTTTCCTGTTCCGGTTTCACCCTGCACCAGCATGGGGAGTGCAGTACGGCCAAGTACCAGCGCCTCTCTTCGCAGTCTTGACATTGCAACAGAAGAACCAAACAGATACCCTGAAGAGGCTGGAATCTCCCGACGGAGAAGCAGCAATCTTTCGATCAGTAGACCGAGCGCTCGCGCATCGAAGGCATCGGCTCCTGCAACAGTGAGAAACTCATCGGAGGCAAGCAGTTGAGAGGTACCGCGAACG
>CALLYL010000065.1 GCA_937859535.1 uncultured Myxococcales bacterium | reverse complement strand
CCCGGCCTCGACTACATCTACCGAGCCCGCCGCCGTCCCCCTGCAACCCGCCCCCGAGCCCAGGCCTAACGCCGAGCAACGCTTGGGCGGCTCCCACGAGCCTGGCCACTATTCCGGGTCGTCGCCGAACAGCACCCCGACCGCCAGCTCCATGGCATCGAAAGGCTCCGCGCGTACCCGCTGCCCGCGATCGACATCGAGCACTTCTTCGTACCCGAACTCCCCGAGCCGCAGCACTTGCAGCCGTTCCCGCTCGGTGTCGACCAGCCAGTAGTGCGGCACCCCATGGTCGGCGTAAATTCGCCGCTTCAGCAGCCCATCCCGCCGTCGCGCATCGCTGTCACACATGATCTCGCACACCCAATCCGGGCGGAGCGTGAGCGGGTAGCCACTCGGTCGCTCTGGCATCCGCGCGAGCCGCCACCCCGCCAAGTCCGGCTCCACCACCTGATGAGCGGACAGACGAACCGTCGGTGTGATCAGGATTCTCCAGCCGCCAGGCCGATCCGGTCCACCGGTTTGACGGCGAAAGCCCCCGAGCGAAATGAGAACGCCGGAGTGGGTATCACCGTGCTCGCCCCCAGGCATCAGCCGCTGCACAATCTCGCCGTCGAGGATCTCGTGCCGCCGCTCCGCTTCGGGAATCCGCAGTAAGTCCGCAAACGTTGCCAGATGATTCTTCGGAGTCTGCGCAGAAGAAGCCGCCATGCCGCGAACCTAGCACCGACCGTGGATCAGCGCCAAAGGACACTGCATCCCTCGTTCGTCGGGTCTTGCATCTTGCAAATCGGTCCGGGGCGCGTCCCTGCTTGGATTGGAAAAGTGGTGCTGGCGCTGGGGACTCCCTGGCGGATTTGGAGGAATTCACGCGAGGTCGGGGAGCCTCCCTGACATCTTTTGCAAACTTCAAACACTGCTGGGGTGCCTCCCTGACAGCTTTTGCAAACTTCAAACGCTGCCGGGGCGCCTCCCTGACGGCTTTTGCAAACTTCAAACGATGCCGGGGCACCTCCCTGACGGCTTTTGCAAACTTCAAACGCTGCCGGGGACGTTCTGCTCAGTGGCAAATGTTACGGAGCTAGTCGGGGACACTCCCGGTGAGCGTTTGAAAAGCTTCAGCGCGGCCAGGGAGGCTCCCGGCGGGTGTTTGCAGACATTCAGTGCTAAGGTGGCGGCGTGAAACGGCTGATTGCACTGTTTGTGGCAGGACTCTCTGCGTCCCCGGTGGCTCAAGCGGAACCGCAGCCCCCGAATCCAGGCTATTACGTCACCCGAGGCACTACCGCGATGGGAACGGTGCTGCAAGTGCGGGCCTATCTGCCTGCGCAGCCGACCCCGGCGCGGGAAACCGAGATTGCCCGGCACCTGGAAGCGGCGATTGCAGAGATCCGGCGGCTCGAAGCGCTGATGACGACCTGGCAGCCGACCAGCGACATCTCGAAGGTGAACGCGCAGGCGGGCAAGGATCGAGTCACCGTGTCGCCCGAAGTGTTCGAGGTGCTCACCCGCTCGCAGGAGTTTGCGCAGAAGTCGCAGGGGGCCTTCGACATCTCGTTTTATGCGCTGCGTGGACTGTGGAACTTTGATGAAGAGGTCACGCCGACCATTCCGGACGCCAAGGAACTCAAGAGTCGCCTGCCGCTCATCAACCATCGAAACATCCAGCTCGACCCGAAGCTGCGGACGGTGCGGCTCGCCAAAGTGGGGATGGCGATAAACCTCGGGGGCATCGGCAAAGGCTATGCGGTCGATGCGGCGGTGAAGCTGCTCAAGTCACGCGGCATTGCGGACGGAATGGTGCAAGCGGGCGGCGACCTGATGCTGTTTGGCAGCAAGGAAGGCCAGCCGTTCAAAGCGGGCGTGCGCGATCCACGCAGCCTCGACCCGAGCGACTACTTTGCGGTGTGCGAAGTCAAAGACCACGCCTTTTCCACCGCCGGCGACTACGAACGATCCTTCATTCGCGAGGGAACCCGCTACCACCACATCCTCGATCCACGAACCGGCCAGCCCGCACGCGGCGCACGGTCGGTCACGGTCTACGCCAAGGACGCCACCACCGCCGATGGACTCGATGATGCGGTGCTCATCCTCGGACCCGAGCGTGGCATTCCGCTCGTAGAGTCCTATCCCGACGCAGGCGTCGTCATCGTCGATCCCCAAGGCAAAGTCCACATCTCGAAGCGCCTCCAAGGACTCTGCCAAGTCGTCCATCCCCCCAAAAACGGGGTCTAGGGTCCAGGGCGTTTTTCCGCTCTTGTGGGGCTACTGGATCGCTAGACTCTGCGCGCATGCGACTGGCGTTGATTGCGTTTCCTTACTATCGGACCTACGCCGAAACCACCCAGCACAATGAATCGGACTCGCTCCGCGCCGCGCTGTTGGCTCGGGGCGTGACCCTGGAGCTTGTGGACGGATTTTCGGCAGCGAATGACTTTGCACGATTTGATGCGGTGCTCGTGCTTGGCTGCTGGGGCTATCACAAGCAACCGGCGGAGTTTTGCGAGTTCCTAGAGCGACTCGGGCAGCAGCGGATTCCGGTCCTCAATCCGCCGAGTGTGCTGCGCTGGAACATGGACAAAAAGTATCTGGTCGAGCTTCAGCGGGCCGGGGTAGCGGTTGCGCCGCTCCTTCACTTCCCGGTTCACTCCCAGATTGATCTGGCCGAGGAAATCCGGCGGGCGGGCTGGTCGCGCTATGTGCTCAAACCGACGATCTCGGCCAATGCGCTACATACCCAGGTCTGCCAAGGTCCGCCGGATGTGAAGGCGTGTGCCCTGGCGCAGCAGATCTTGTCGCAATCGGGACTTTTGATTCAGCCCTACTTCGAGGAGCTGGTCGCGCACGGCGAGCTGTCGCTGCTGTACTTTGGCGGCGAGTTTTCGCATGCGGTGTGCAAGGTACCCAAGGCCGGAGACTTTCGCTCCCAGCCCGACTACGGTGCCTGTGTCACGCCGATCACTCCCAGCGCGGAACTGCTCGCGCAGATCGATGGAATCTTGAACGCGGCACCGGGTCCGAAGCCGCTGCCCTATGCACGCGTGGATGGTTTTTTGCAAAACGGACGCTTGCAGCTTATCGAGCTGGAGCTGATCGAGCCGTTTCTGTTTTTGCACAGTGCCGCTTCCGAACCGGCTGCCGCAGCGCACTGCGCCCGCGCCCTGATTCAGGCTGTGTCCGCGATTTGATGAGCCGCCTTCCTGGCTGGGCTACCATCGCGAGCATGAGGACGCACAACTTTCGGTCGCTACAACATTTCACGCTGTGCTTGGGATCGCTCGTCGCGTTGTCCGGCTGTGACTCGAGCAAAAACGACGGCGAGCTAGGCCGCGCCACCTTTGTCGTCGATAGCTGCGGCGGCGTACTGTCAGACATTCAAGGCTGTCCGCTCACCGCCAAGCTGGCGACCTCGGGCAAGTTCAACCTGGTGGCGACCTCGAAGACCGATAACTCGCTGCTCGCGGTGCGGACCGACCTTCCGGCGGTGCTGAAGCTGGAAGAGGTCAGTGCCAAGAGCTACGTCGCCACCGGCGTGCGCGTGGGCCAGGCCAAGCTGATTGCCTACAACGACAGGGGCGA
>CALLYL010000064.1 GCA_937859535.1 uncultured Myxococcales bacterium | reverse complement strand
TCCATGATGAGCATGGGCGTCGGGCCTTTGAGCAGCGTCTTCTTGAAGAGCCACCAGCGCTTCAGAGACCGGCATCGACAACCGCGAGAACTTCACATTGGTCTGGGTTCCCATGCTTCCTTTGTCCTATGGAAATGGCACCGTGATGGACTTGATACCGTAGTCCTGCCAGAGACTCTTGGCCCGTTGCCAATTGTCCGACGGGCTTTTGTAGATACAGCCACCCGACAACGCTCCATTGTTGATCTTCTGCGTACTATCGGCCACGGCTTGACCGCTGGACTTGGCTTCCACGACGGTTCCATCATCGAGCACGTGATCGACCTCGCGTCGATAGCCGCAGACGCGACAAACCGCCCAGACCTTATCTGACTCGTGGATGCCACTCGATATCTGATTGGAGTTCGAGATCCCTGCAAGCTTGCCCTGGGCAGCCGAAGCGAGGTTGTGTTGGATTGCTACCACCTCGAATCTATCGCCGGCGTTCTGAGCCGCTCTTTCCTTGTCTGCGATTCGGTCGGCGACGCTCTGCCCCCCCGTTTCGGGCTTGATAATTTCCTCATTGTGCCCGCCTTCTTCGCAGATTTGGTGGTTCTCGGGATTCTTCCGTATCGCAGTGAGAAGTGGTTCCTGCAGCAGCCCTCCAAGAGTCGCCGAGTTTGCTGGGCTGCCGCCGGGGCCGCAGTTGTTGAGCATTTGGTCGCCCAGGTACTGGACGTTTTTGCCCTCGATTTTTACGTTGAGGGAGCCGGGGGCTAGAAACTTGGTGGGGCCTTCGACATTGTTCGAGACGATGCCGCCGCCGGTTCCTTTGCTGGCGACGTCGCCCATGCTGCCGAAGCTGGCACCTTGGATTCCGACGGGCTGGCCTTCGATCTTGACGGTGGTGGAGTAGCCTTGCGGAGAGTCGCCGCTCTTGCCGATGTTGGGCAGAGGCGTGGGCACAAAGGGTGCCGGTGGTCCCGGCATCTTGCACACGTTGGGAAGCGTCGCCGTGGCGAGTCCGTTCGAGCCCTTGGTGACCGGCGTTTTAGGAGGATTGACGGCGACTGAGGACATGAATCACCCGCGTCCTTGTTCCAGGAGCATGGCTCCACGCAGACCGTTCCAGCTACCGCCCCACAACAGCGCAGAAGGCCCCATCGCATAGCCGCGCTGCCAAGCTTGCGTGGCGAGCATGCAGTTCAAGGCAGCAGTCGCGGCTCCCAGGTCGCCCCACTCGCTCACGCCCGTGATGTAGTCGGTGCCATCCCGAAACAGAGCGCCCGTGCGCAGCAGTGTGAACCCCCACTCGTCGGTGCGATGTCTTTCGCCGTTGATGTCGCAGTACACTGAATCGATCACCGCCATTCCATCCGGCAGGGTGGCCGTGGCTCGGTTCACCACCTCGGTCACCGCTTCCCCCAGCAAGCCTTCATCGCTGTCGATCGATCGCTTTTCCATCGCGGTGGTGACGCTGCGAATGACTCCTAAGGATGGCAGACCGAGCTGTCGTCTGGTCACATCATCGGCGAGCGCGAGCAGGCACGCTCCTTCTCCTGGGGAGAATCCACTGCGGATACCATCCCTGGCAATCCGTCGTTCGGAGTCGAGCCAGTCGAGGGTATCGGCATCGAAGTAGCTATCGACACCACCGACCAGACACAGCTCTGTCCGTCCTTCGCTGACCGCACGCACGCCCTGTTCCATACCACAAAAAACGCCAGCGTGTCCGTCACCTGCTGGCTCGACGGAAAGTTGCATGATTCCTGGCACTGCGGTCGCGGAAGGGGACCGCAGGACAGACTCTGCGTGCGATCTCGAAAAGCCTGGTCGTGACTCCGGGAGTGCGAGTAGGAGCGGTACGGGTGAGCGGAGCGGCGTCCGCAGGTGCAGTGCGGCACCCATGGCGTGCAGACTCCGTTGTGTCAGCAGAGACAGTCTCTCCGCACCCAAGATCGCTGGATCGACGGACTCACAGAGCGCACAGCGCAGCTTCTGGCCGGTCGCATCGACCATGAACGGATGTTCCTTGATCCGGCTGACGCGCGCTCGCACGGCCGCCGCAGAGGACTCTGCTGTGAGTCCCACCGGAGTCTGCGCGACCACCGCAACGATGTGAACGGGCTGACTCATCGGATGTACGGTTTCTCGCTGATCGTGGTGTCATCCAGATACTCGGCCTGCCGTGACGCTACTTTGAGCGAAGTCTGCCAGACCATCCGCAGCTTGCGCTCATCGGGCTCGATCATGACGCTGGCCAGCCGGCTGCGATGCTCCTCGCATCGCGTGCCGAAACGCGTGCTGAACGTGAGAAAGATGCGCGGTAGCTCAAACCGCAGCCTTCCGCTGGGCGTGAGGCCAAGTAGCTCGACCGGCTCCCCACCAGAAAGATGGCGTGCGGGCCGCTGGTCCACCGGCGAACAGAGCGTGAAGCGCTCGTCATAGTCATCCGGTAGCAGTGGCTTTTTCGACGCAGACCACGCCTGGTCGTAGGTACCCGCTAGCTCCATCCTGGGTGACCAGTAGCTGGCAATGGGTCCAAAGCCTGCGGGTCCGACCTTCGCAATATCGCCATGCGGATATTCGACGTGAGGAGCGGGCTTCCCGACCAGCGACTTGCTGTGTGCCGCAAAGCCGCAGCCTGCCGGATTCCGAATGTCGAGCGCCTGCTTCGATGGATTGGGATCGGACAAGTCGATTCCCCCGAACGCATGTTCGTAACGAATCGGCTGGGTCACAAACGGCACGGGACTGGAATACACCACAGCCGAAAAGACCCTGTCTATCGTTCGATTCCCAAATACCCGCAGCGTCTTGGAAACCTCGTCCACGCGCAGCGACACATCGACAGCCTCCGCCTTCCGTCCGAAGGGCGCGTGCGCTTGACCGAGCACCGTGATGTCTGTGTTCGGCTTCATCGCGACCAGGTCCGCTTCATAACGCACACTCGAGGTGCCCGGCTCGCCAAAGTAATCTGCGGCCAGCAGCGGGGGCGGCTGCTCATCTGCGAGAGACAGAGCCCCGTCATCGGTCAGATCGAACGATGCCTTGACGCAGACAATCCAGTGGTGGGTGCCCGTTTTGTCGCGCACCCAAGTTCGCTCTGCGGCGTAGGCCGTTCTGTTGTTCAGCGCCCACATGGCGTTAGGCCGCTCCTCCGATGGGTTGTTTGCGGCAGAGCGCAGCGGTCTGGATGATGATGCTCCCGCCACTGGCACAAGCGAGACCGAGCGCGAGCGGATGTCTCTGGCGCAGGTTGGCTTGAGACAGCGCGGCTTGCCACGCGGTCGGATTGGCCCTACTGACTGGTTGCCCCTGAAAGTAGCGCTCACTCGCTTTGAACTGGTCGCGATGGGACTCCCACCAAGCGGCCGTCGCCACTGCATCGAGCAGCGGAATCTCGGCTTCACTCGGCAGATCGAGGTCGGCGTCTCCGTCGGGAAGTGCCTCGTCGGGCGGCATCGGCGGAGTGGGGGCCAGCAGCTTTTCTTTCTCTGCATCGATTCCGGTGAGACTGACAAACGACTCACTCGCCGCCAGCGCCAGCTCCTCGCTTGTCAGCCACTGCACACAAGCAGCCATCGCATCGCGGCCGCCGCATAGACCGAGCGCGAATATGATATCTTTCGGATGACTCATATCGACTGCGCCTTGGACGAGCAGCGTGTGATCGGACTCCGTTCCCAGGAACGTGAGCAGGAGCGCGGCGGTTGGAGTCGCTGGATGCGACGAGCGAAGCAGCTCGCGGCAGCAATCAAGTACACCGGGGATCTGAGCCACAGACGCTGCGAGCAAGCCAGCTTCCACAATCGCCGCATCTGTAGAGCGCAGCGCATTCACCAGCGCCGCTTCACAGTCTCTGCGTGGTCGGTAGCGCAGACCGTACAGCCCCGCCAACCATTCTTCGCGATCGCTGCCTTGAAACAGACGCAGCAGCGCGGAACCAAGATCGACCTGCTGAAAGCCCAAAATCCGAGCCGACGCTGACCGGGCTCCAGGGACTTCCCCGGAGATGAGGCCGAGCAATCGTGCTTGCCGCGAAGGAGACGGACCCAGACAGAGCGCCCGGATGATCTCCTCTCGTTGAGGCGGAGCCGCAGCCGCCAGCGCGGAACACACCGCCTCTTCCGCTGCCGGTCGACCCGAAAGCAACAGAGCCATCGCCGCCGCAAACGCAATTCCTCCGAGTCCTTCTGTCAGCGCCGGATAGAGGAGTCGCTGCGCCACCGCCTCTCCGCCCACCACCAGTCCATCGAGGTGCGCCAGCATTCGCTCTTCGACCCGATCACGGAGCGTATGCAACTGGTAGAGCGGACTGTGTAACCCACGCTCCCACTGCGTCCACAGAAACGCTGCTTCATCGAGATGTTCTTCGACGACATCCCACAGGATGAGATCCTCTGGCATGGGCATGGGGGAACGCGATTCTGAATTCGGCGACATCAGGAGTACACGCCTAGTTGATCTGCACCGAGCCGCCGCGAATGCGGTTGACGCCGCTTGAGTGGGTCAGGACATACGCTCCCTTGAGCTGCACGGCCCCGTTTTTGCGCAAGATCAAGCTGGCTTGTCCACAGCGCAGGACGATCTCCTCTGCGGCCTCGAAGGTCAGGCGCTTGCCATCGATCCGCGCCTCGCTGAGCTGGTCTCCAAACTGGACTTCGGTCTGCTTCACGACCGTGAGCGGCTGCAAAAGCCCGGTCACGATGGGTCGCAAGGCATCCCCTTCTTCAAAGACCAGGACGGCCTTCTGTGCCTCACGCACCGCACGTTCGACTGTCTGCGAATCGAGTTGCATCGTCCAGCGGGCCGCGATCGGACCCGGCGTCGGATTTAGCGGAAAATCGACCAACAGGCCACGCTCGGGATCGTAACCACAGATCGTACCGACGAGCGGGTTCTCAATGGACGCGGGCACTGCCTTGGACGGAATCGAACGGAGAGGCTTGGCCGACATAGGAATCACTCCTAGCACGTTCTGCGCGACTAGTTTTGAGCAATCTTGCTCCCCTTCATCACGAGGTCACCGCTCGCTTTGACGGAGATTTTGCTGCCGTTTACACAGATGTCGCCGCTCTTTTTGAGAACGATCGTGGCACTCCCAACCTTGAGCGTCAGTTCATCCGCTGCAACGATCGTGACCTTGGTGCCAGCGTTGAGCGTGATCTCTTTGCCAGCAGAACCGGAGATCGCTTTTCCTGCTTGGAGTGCGATGTCTTTGCCTGCTTGCAGCGATGCTCCACCTGCGACGTTGATACTCTGGTTGCCGCCGATTTTTTCGCTGTGATCGGCACCGATGTTCTCGGACAGAGCGCTCCCAATCGTGGACGTCTTTCCGGATCCAACGGTTTCGGAAGATCCTCCGCCCACGGTCAGTGACAGGCTCCCGCCGACCATTTCGGTATAGTTGATGCCAACGGTTTCGGTGAGCATTCCTCCGACGGTGATGCTCATTGCTGCACCGACCAGTTCGGTGTGCGTGGCACCCACCGTAATCAGTCGATTGGCACCCACAGAGAGCTGCTGATTGGCACCGATGCTCTCGGTCTGATTGGCACCGATGGTTTGGGTTTGATTCACTCCAACTTGCAGCGTTTCATTTTTGCCGATGGATGCGGAGCGATCGTTTCCGACCGTGATCGATTCATTGTTAGAAACGCTCCGCGTGCGATCATGACCGACACTGGCAGTCAGGTCGTGGCCGATGGTATCGCTCGCGTCCCGTCCGATCTTCTGCGTCCGATCGCGCTCGATGATGGTGTTCATGTCGAGCTGACCGTGCAGAAAGATTTCTTCGCTACCGGCCGCATCTTCAAAGCGCAGCTCGTTATAGCCACCACCACCCGGACTGCTTGCCGTCTTGAGCGAGCTAACGGTTTTCTTGTCTGGGAGCGGATACGGCAGCGGGTTTTCCCCGTTGTAGACGCGACCACTCACCACCGGACGATCTGGGTCGCCTTCCAAAAACTGGAGCAGAACTTCCTGCCCTATGCGCGGAATGAAAATTCCGCCAAAGGCCACGCCACCCCACGGCTGGCTGACACGAATCCAGCACGAGCTGTGATCGTCCTTTTTGCCTTCGCGATCCCAATGGAACTGAACTTTGACGCGCCCGTGTTCATCGCAGTGAATCTCTTCACCGGAGGGACCAACGACGATGGCGGTCTGCACGCCAGGAATCAGCGGACGTGGTGTGACCCGTGCCGGACGGAAGGGAGACTTGGCAGGAATGCACACGATCCGGTTTTCGTAGACGGAAGCCTCGGACCCCGCAGCATGTTCGCGAAGCGCCTGCGGCTGGGTTCCTTCGTGCCGAACGGCGACGATCAGATACTTCTGGTTAAACTCGTGCCGTCGGTGATCGGCAAGCGTGAGCGTAAAACCAGGACACATCGCCCGCACGTTGCTTTTGCCCAGGAAGGAATTCTTGCGACAGCGCTGTTCCTCCAGCCGGATTTTGGCGAGCCTCTTACCAAGTCCTGGTTCTACATACTCACCGGGGAAGTAGTAGCTGCTGAGTTCCCCGAACGGCCCCGCTTGCTCTTCGGCCTCCAGTTCGAGGCCCGGCTGCTTGAACTTGAAGTCGCGCAGCACCGCTCCGCCAGAGTGCAAAGAGCTTTCCGCCCGCAGCTCGTACACAGACTCTTCATACAGGTGCGGCGTATCGCGGTGGCTAACCTCTGCATAGTGCGGCAGTGCTGCAAATGCATGTGAGCCATCACCGAGCACCAGCACGTCCTTTTCCTTGTCGTGCTCGAAGTGATAGCTGATTCCTTCTTCCTCCCACAGCCGCTGCACGAAGTTGAGGTTGCTCTCTTGATACTGCACACAGTAATCGCGAGCGCCGTAACTTCCATGAAGCAGTGTATTCACCGCATCCGACGGGATCTGCGCGTCCTTGAGCACCTTTTTGGTGACATCAGGTGCCGTCATCTGCTGAAAGATTCGGGAGTCGCGGGTGTAGTGCTGTGACTTTGTTGTCGGAACCAGCGTCGCTTCATAGCGACTCTGACGGATTCCGGCTGAAGTCTGAACGAAACGCTCGATGACACCATGGACATAGCGGTGGTAGCGGTCCCCACTTGGGAGTCTCCCAATCAGCGTGAGCGTCGCCGGTTTTCCAATCGAGGCATCGAGATCAATCGTTCCGTCCTCGCTTACCAAGTCGATGACGAAGGCAAAGGGTTGATTGAGCGCCTCCTCTCCCACGAAGCGATGGACATGCAGGGAAGTACCGGACAATGCATCGCAGTGAAAGAGGAATTCGGCCTGACCCACATCCAGCTTTGCCATCGAGCCACCTCAAGTGCTTTCGGCGAAGATTTCCTATCCCGATTCCCGCGTAGGGTGGCCGGACCATAGACCGACTGCGTGCGGCAAAGCAACCCTCAACACACAGCGGTGGACACTTCGTGACGGCGCACGCTGAGCGGCCTCGTGGGTGTGCTTTCTCGCGTTAGTTCTGCGCGATCTTGCTGCCCTTCAGGACCAAGTCACCACTGGCTTTGACGGTGATCTTTGCCCCCGAAATGGAGATGTCGCCGCTCTTTTTGAGGACGATCGAAGCGCTTCCGGTCTTGAGAGAAATTTCATCAGCAGCGACGATCACGACCTTGGTCCCGGCATCAAGGGTGAGCTCTTTTCCGGATTTTTCGGTGATCTGTTTGCCTGCGGTGAGCTGGATGTTCTTACCAGCCTCAACCGTCAGGTTGTCCTTGATGCTTTCAGAGTGGCTCGCGCCGATGCTTTCGCTCAGGGATTTGCCGATGTTGACGTTCTTTGAGATTCCCACGGTCTCTGCAAAGGAGGCCCCTACCGTCAGCTCCATCGCCATTCCGACCGTCTCTGCATAGTTGATCCCGACCGTTTCGGTGAGCGTCTTCGAGATCGTCACCATCATGTGGCCGGACACGGAAGTGCTCTGGTCGTTGTCGATTTGGACGGTCTGATCATGGCCCACCGTGATGCTCTGATCATTCCCCACTCCCACCGTTTGATTGTTTCCGACCGTTTCGCTCTGGTCATGACCGACCTTGAGCGTCTGGTCGTTTCCTACGTCGGTGGTGTGATCGTGGAGGATGACTTCGTTTTGGTCTTTTTGAGCGTGGACAAAGATTTCTTCGCTGCCGGACTTGTCTTCAAAACGCAGCTCATTGAAGCCATCGCCCTTGTAGGAGTTGGTCTTGACCGTACTCTTGCTCCGCTCAGCGGGAAGCGGATAGGGAGGCGTCTGTTGCGCGTTGTAGACCGCTCCTGTGACGAGTGGCTGATCGGGATCTCCTTCGAGGAAATCGACGATCACTTCCATTCCGATGCGTGGAATGAACATCGCGCCCCAGCCTTTGCCGGACCATCCTTGTGACACCCGCACCCAGCAGGAGCTTTCCTGATCCTGCTTCCCTTGCCGGTCCCAGAAGAACTGGACTTTGATCCGTCCGTGCTTGTCGGTATAGATCTCTTCGCCGGATTCTCCGACGACAACAGCAGTCTGGGGGCCTTCGACGCGGGGCTTTTGAGTCAGCCGCTCGGGACGGAGCTGGGCTTTGGCCGGAATGCACACAAATGAATTGGTGTACGTTGCGACATCCTTCGTATAACCCCCCGCGCAGAGATCATGGCGGACGCTCAGCAGCAGGTACTTGGTGTTGGCATCGGGGCGCGGATGTTCGGTCAGCTCGAAGGTATAGCCCGGTAGGAAGGGGCGACAGGTACTCGATCCAGAGATCATCAGATGGCGCGCTTCCAGCGACTGCATCCGCAGCTTGGCCAGAGACTCTCCTTGATCGCGCACCAAGTACTTTCCGGGGTAGTCGTACTGTTCGTAGGAAGCATAGTCGACCTTGATGGTTCCCTTGGCCGCGACTTCCAGGGTCTGCGGTGGACGCTCGAAGTTGTGATCGCGATAGGAGATCTTTCCGGAGTGGACTTCCTGACGGAGCTGTAGGTCGGTGATGATGCCGGGATCTGCCAGCAGATCCGTTACCCGGTCGTCTTCTTTGTAGCGTGCTTTCTTCTGTCCGGGGCACTCTGGGAACTTGGCGGGCGAGTCGACCAGAACCAGCACATGTTTGTCTTTTTTGTGTTCAAAAAAGTACGAGATTCCGAAGTGCTCCATCAGTCGCGACACAAACGCAAAGTCGGTCTCGCGATACTGAACGCAGTATTCCAGCTTGGCATAGGAACCAGACAGATCGCTCCGGAGGTCACGGTGACCGAGGTCTTGACAGACTTGTTCAATGATTTCGTCGACACTCTTGTTTTGGAAGATGCGACAGTCGGTGGTCTGGGTCAGAAACCACAGCCACGGCACCAGCTCGGCCCGATAATGGGCAAAGCCATCGCGGTTGCGGAGCTGCGTGAAGCTGCGGATGTGTCCGTGCAGATAGCGCGGCTCATTGGCCCCGTGCAGATCGAGCGTGATGGTGATCGGCTGACCGACGATCTTGGTAAAGTCGATCTCGGGATCTTCGGACAGAAGGCCCAGCTCGAAATGAAAGGGTCGCGAGATGCTCTCGACACCAGCCAAGGTCGCTAACAGCAGGACATCGGAGCCAAGCGGGGTGCTGACAGAGACAAAGGTATTGGCTTGAGTCTTCGGCATGGCCCTACCACCAAGTGACCGCAGCATAGAGCGAGAGCTGGCGTCGTCAAGAAACCATTTTGTAATGCCCTTGCACGTCGGGGGCGGCCCTCGATATGCTTAGCGCTATGCTCAGGCGCAAGGTCTTCCGTTGAGTACCGACTCACTGATTGGCACCATTGTGGCGGATTCCTATCGGATCGAGCGTCTGCTCGGCAAAGGAGGGATGGGTGCGGTCTATCTGGCGAAGCACATCCGCTTGCCGCGCCAAGTGGCGATCAAGTTCCTGCACAAGAGTGCGGCTACAGAGCCCGAGGCATTCGCTCGCTTCCGACGGGAAGCGGAGATCACTTCGAGTCTGCATCATCCAAGCATTCTCGAAGTGCAGGACTTCAATCAGCTTCCCGATGGCACGCCCTACCTGGTGATGGAGTTTTTGGAAGGTGAGGATCTGGACGCTCGTCTACAGCGCAGAGGGCGGCTACCTCTCGGAGAGACGCTGGCCATCGTGAAGGCGGTCGGTGCCGGGCTACAAGCGGCGCACAAACGGCAGATCGTCCATCGCGATCTCAAACCGGGCAATATCTTCCTGGTTCGGGTCGAGCAAGGCGATGAAGTGGTCGAGGTTCCCAAGATTCTCGACTTCGGAATCTCGAAAATTCGGCAGGCGCAGACGTCTGCGCTCAAGCAGACCCGGGATCACCAGCTACTCGGAACGCCGATCTACATGTCGCCGGAGCAGGCCAGGGGGGATAATACTTCCGTCGATGAGCGGACCGATCAGTGGGCGCTGGCGGTGATCGTCTATGAGTGCCTGGCTGGTGCTCCACCGTTTATGGCAGGTGAACTCACCGGGATTTTGGTGAAAATCATCGCAGAGACTCCGAAGCCGCTCCAGTCGCTGGGAGTAGAGGTTCCCGCAGCGATCGAGCAAGCCCTTTTGCGGGCGCTGAGCAAGGAGCGAGAGGCACGCTTTCCCTCGATTGCCGAGTTTGTAAAAGCGCTGGGTGCCTCGACGGTGACGATCGATGCCATGCCGCCGCCCCCCACCGCTGCTCCCGCCGCCCCGGAATCCCAATCGGAGCGTCGCTCCTCTCCGAGTTGGAGGGCTCTGCCGGCGACGGTGGATGGTCCGGCGGCGATCTCTCCGGCGGTGGCCGAGGCGAGTCGCAAAGCGGCAGGGGGTGGGGTGATGGTCGCGGCGGAGATTCCGGTCGAAGCGCCGCGAGCGGTGCCCGAAGCGGAACCAAGTCA
Source organism: uncultured Myxococcales bacterium (assembly GCA_937859535.1). Classification (GTDB taxonomy): domain Bacteria; phylum Myxococcota_A; class Polyangia; order Palsa-1104; family JAEUJZ01; genus JAEUKA01. The sequence goes on along the minus strand of CALLYL010000064.1, from coordinate 4,952 downwards.
ACCCGTGATCACAGAGCCTTCGGCAGAGCTTGCGACCGAGCCGCCTGCGGTCCAGGCGGCCCGGCGTGACAGTGGGCGCGACCTCCAGGTTGGGAAACGACGCCCGTACGGACTGTTGGCGATTCCGCTGCTGCTGGCGGTGCTGGGCGGCGGAGTGTATGGCGTACGGTTGTGGCGAAAGCTGCCCGCGACGGAGTCCGCTGAAGTGGCCGAACAACGACGGATGGCCGAGCAGATCCTCGCTACCGACAAGAGCCCGGCGGGAATCGAGGCGGCGATTCGCATGCTGCTGGCGGTGCAGCAGAAGCAGCCGGGTGCGGACGTGGAGCTGCTGCTCAGTCAGGCGTATGAGTCGAAGAAGGATCGCGGTCAGGCCTTGGTTTACCTGCGGGCCGCCGTCGAGCATGCCCAGACGATGACTGATCGTGCTCGGTACGAACTCGCGCTGGCCCAGCTTATGACCCGTCAGGGAAACACAAAAGAGGCATGTCAAGTGCTTCATATGCTGAAGCGAGAAGTGGGGCAAAACGGAGGCGAACTGGTCACCAGCGCTCAGCTACTCGCTGCGGCCATTGCCTGCGATCTGCGCTGAGGAATCACAGGGCCAGGAGTCGAGCTAGCGGCTGCTCACAATGCGGTGCAGGTCGTCGAGATCGAAGATAAGCTGCTCCAGTCGATTTTGAATCTCGCTCTGCAGCTTGGCCAGGTTGGCGGGGTCCGTCCGCGTCAACTTCTGGACTTGGAGCAGTCCTTGGCTAAAGCGCTGTAGCGTGGCTTCCGTCTCTTCGCGGGTCCGTGGGGTGGTCTGCGACGGGGACGCGAGGATCGGGGCTGGTAGCGGCGGTGGTACAGCGGTCAGGCGTTTTTCCAGCGTCTGAACTTGCAGGTGAAGCGACTCTCTTTCGGCGCGTAGCTGCTGGTTTTGGCGGTCCAGCTCCGTGTTGGCCATCTTCAGCGCTTCGATCTCGGCCTGTAGATCTTGGGCGGTTTCGGGATGGTGCTCGATGATCGTGCGCGAGCCATACTGCTGCATCGGTCGGGGCGGATGGGTCACGTCCGGTAGCTCGCGGAGCACCAGGATCGGTCCGCCTTTGCCAAGCTGGATGCGTGCGCCATAGTGCAGCTCGATTTGCCCACCTTGGCCAAGCACCGCGCCATCGACAAACGTTCCATTTTGGTGCAGTCCAACCAGGAACACGCCATCGGGCCGAACCACCAAGCAGGCATGCTCTCGGCCAATCATGCGAGCGTCGGGAGGAAAGCGGATCTGACAGGTCTCCAGTCGCCCCATGAGCAGTCCGTGCGGCTGAGACTCCAGCGCTCCGAGAGGAAAGTTCTGCTGGAGCATTGGCCCTGACTCGACGAAAAGCTCCGCTTTGGCTGGCTCGATCGGTTTCATGCTGCTGCGACTAGGCTAGCCCGGTTTGCTGCGGTTCGGACAGGTTTCCTGGCCGTTCACACGCAAGCTAGCCGAGGAGCCAGTAGCCGACTCCAAAACCAATCAGACACAGCAGGGTGAGCAGGCCAATGACGAAGCTCGCTTGTTTGGCCAGCTCGGCACCCTCGCTTGCGGTAGCGGGAGGCTCTTCTGCGGAGACAACCGGCGGTGGCAGGTCGGGCGGCGGCGTCACCGCTGGCGGCGATACCGTACCCACAATCGTCATCGGCAGCGGCGTCCGCACCGACTGCGGCTGCTGCGCGTGCGGAGCGTCCACGGGGTACGGCTGGGGAGCGGAAACCAGCGTCGCCGGCATCGGTTGCCGGTCCATGATGAACGTCGGCGACTTGTTGAGATCCACCTCGACCAGCGGCGGTTTGGTCGTGAGCAGGTCGGACGGCACATCCCGCAGGCGCAGTCGCTGCCATTCGGCCGGAGCGGCGGAGTCTCCCTTTGGCTCATGTCCGGCGGTCCAAAACGACACCGTGAGCTTGCCGAGCAGCAGCGTGCCGCCGTGTCCGAGCGGAACCTTGGCCATTGGGAGTCGTTTGCCGTCCCGATAGATGGGATTGTGCTGGGCTAGCGGTCGAATCCACCAGGTCTGTCCGTCCCAGGTGAACTCGGCGTGATGGCTCGATACCGAGTCGTCAGCCAGGCGAATCGCGGCATCCTCGGCGCGACCGAGCACACCACCGGCCTCGGAGAGGCTCTGGGTACCGCTACTGCTGCGAAAGAAAAGTTCCATGGTCGACTCGCTAGGGACAGACCAGCCGATCGGGTAGGTGATGGGTCGCCAGCGGATGGACGGGGCCACGCGGGGTCACCGGTTTGCGGGGCGTCAACATCGCTTCATCGACGTAGATCCGAACCTGACAGTTGCCGCGATCGCGGAGCACCACTTGCAGGCGTGGGCCACGGCGAACCACCGGCTCGGCCTTGTGAGCCATCAGCAGCGGAATCAGCTCCACTCCGCTCGCCAGGGTGTTGGTCTCACCGGACGGCAGCCGCTTGGTGATGATGCTCGCTGGACCTGTGACTGCGCCCGCAGGCTTGCAGCTTCCGGTCGAGGCTTCGCAGCGGAAGCGCTGACCGAGTTCCTTGCCGGAGATCCACACCTCTTGCGGCTGCCCCGCGCACTCCGGAATGTCCACCATCGGGTCCAGGAAGGTCGTCGGGGTCGGTGGTGGGGGCGGAGCGGCTGTCGTCGGCATTGGCTTGCTCGCCAGAACCCGGGCTTCTGCCAGCTTCTTGCAGCCATCTGGGCACAAAATCTGGCGCTTGCGCTCTAGCAGGGTCGGCTTGAGCTTGCAGGCCATCAGATCCGCGCCGTACAGCGGGGCCAAGCTGCCCGAGACAAACGGCGACAGCTTTTCGGCCACGAAGGTCTTGAGTCCTGCCACCAGTTCTGGATTGGCGGCATCGTCAGGAGACTTGGCGAGCAGGCTCTTCCAGTCCGCATACAGTCCATCCCAGCGACCCTGGAGATATGACCGTAGCTTGGCAAAAATCACTTCGCGTAGCTCGTCCTCAAAGCCCGACAGCACGCTGCGCAGCCCGGTGACTTGCAGGGGTTGAGTGACCGCATCCCCAGACTCCGCATCGGTGGCTTGATACTGCCGGGACCATGCGGTCTGTAGCGCTGTCACAAACTCCTCGCGCCGTCGGCCAAGCTCGGTCAGCGACTGGAGCGCGTCCTCTGCGGGCTTGATCGAGTTGACCATGGGATCCGGGCGCCAATCGGCGAGCACTTTGACCACCGTGCCGACCTTGCCGAGCGCGTCTTGGTATTGGTTGAAGCTCTGCTGCACCGGTCCGCCGTCTTGATCGAGCGCGACTTCTTCACCGGCTGCAAACGCGAACAAGCCAAAGGAGCGACGGGCGTCTTGGCAGCCATCGGGCTCCTTGTCCTTGGGGTCCACTTTGCGTGCTGGACCACGCCCAATGAGCAGCATGATCCGCTTGAGCTCTTTGCCGAGTGACAAAATGGCATCACCGGCACCCACCACGTCTTCGGGCTGGATCCGCTTGCTCTGCTGCAAGCCGTTGAGCCATTCCATCCACGCCTGCTGATGAGCCGCTAGATAGTAGCTAGAGAGGCTGCTGCGGTTGCTGGGCGTGGTTCCGGGGGCACTGGCTGCATCGCCGCGTACGCAGCCGAGCCAGCGGTCCCACTGCTGATTGGGGCGGAAGAAGCTGGCGCAACCCGCTGCGGTAAACACCTCGGGGATTTTCTGCGCGTCTTTGAGGATCGGTCCACTCAGGACGGCGTCGCCAGAGAACAGGTTCAGCTCCGAGGCACTCAGGTAGAACAACGTCTCGGCATCGCCTTCACCAGCCGGACCGCCAAAGACGCGCCGGAGGTTGTCACGAGCTTCATCGACCCGTCGCTGATCGAACTCCAACACGGGCTGTTCGGCCTGCTGATGGAGCCGGACGAACAGCCCCAAGTTGCGCAGCATGGGCTCGCCGAACTCGCGGTCGTGGCCCCACTGCTCCGCCAGATAGCTCGATAGCCAGCGCTCGTCTTCCTTTGTCAGTTGCGGACAGCGATCCGTCGCCGGCTTGTGCTTTTGCAGGAGCGTGGTCGCTTTGAGAGCATTAAATCCCCGCAGTAGCACCGAGCCCCGCTGGCGTTTCCGCCACGTCGTCAGCTCCCGCAGTCGGGTGTACAGCTCGTTCGGTCGCTGCGGCGAGGAGTCATAGGTTGCCAGCGGTTTGACGAGCTGCGCCCCCATCCGGCAGGTCAGGTAGCTGACCGCTCGCTCGTGCGCCAGTCGGGTGGGTTCCTCGGAGAGGCAGCGCGGTTGATCTTCGCTGCTCGCCTCACGACAGACCAGTTGTCGGAGCTCATCTTGCTTGGTCAGCTCGGCCAACAGGAGCTGCACATCGCTGCCGCGACTGATCGGTGGTAGCGCTTCCAGCGCCGATACGGCGGTAGCGGTCTTTCCCAGCCAATCGAGGTGATGATGAAACCCGCGACCGAGCAGCATGCTGATTCCTAGGCACAGCACCGCCGTTCCCGACAGCGCCAACAGGTGCCAGCGGATGCGTGGACGACTTGCCGACAGGGCGCGCTGTTGCAGGCGCAGCAGTGGCTGACGAAGGAAAAATGCACCGATGTTGACCTGAGGGGCCGCCGATGCCGGGGCCAGTCGAATCTGCTGTCCTTCGGTCGTCAGCTCGTTGCGCGCACCGGGGATGGTCAGTCCTTCTTGACGGGCACTGACCCAAAAGATCTCTTGCAGGCGCGGGAAGCCGCCGCCCATCCCGCGTGGATACAGCGCATCGACAAAGCGTGTCATCGACTCACCGAGCCGAGCCACTTCTTGCGGGAAGGCGAGCACTGCGGCTTGATCTTCCCCCGTGCCAGCGCGACGGAATGGCACCCCGACCCGACTGAGCAGTGCGCTCACCAGCCCAGCCACGCCGTGCAGCAGCAACGGTCCCAGAACCTCCGAGTCACGCACCTCGGCCATCGGCAGGCCCCAGGCCGCGACGCGCTCGGCATCCGACA
>CALLYL010000063.1 GCA_937859535.1 uncultured Myxococcales bacterium | reverse complement strand
GGCACCGACGTCGACCAGCCACGCAACCTGGCCAAGTCGGTCACCGTCGAGTAAGCCGAGAACTTTCGAGAGGAACTTGTGATGAATAGCCAAACTCCCGCAGGACACCAGGATCTCGGTCTGCTAATTGGTGCGGGCGCTGATCCGACGGCGCTCGCGGCTTTCCTCGATGGCCTGGACGACGCGGCCAGGGTGCGCGAGGTTCGCTCGCTGTCGCGCAAGGATCTCGGGGCGCTCTATGACCGCTGCCAGAGTGCGCCGCCGCTCACGCTCGCGGACTTTGTGCCGCAGTCGATTCCGGTGGGCAAAACGATCATCTGCGCGGGCCTAAACAACCTGCCGATGTTCCGCACCTTCGAGAAACGATTGGTGAGAACCGCAACGGGCCAGGTCTTCGGCTTCAACTTCCAGTCGATGAGCTTTGTCACCGGCCCCGGCTATTTCGCGATCACCGAGTCCGGCAACGAACTGCTATTCGACTACACCAAAGTGCCGAGCCAAAGCGACGTCCCCGCAGACTGGCCCAAGGTCGTACCAAACAACAGCGGCCTATCGAACTTCGTCTACAAGGACTTGCACGACTTCTGCCGTCGGGTATCTCGGGATGTGGTGATCGGACATGCGACCCGCCATGGTAAGTCGCTGCCGCAGTTCTTCGTGCTGGCCCGGCAGCTTGGCTAAGTCGCCGATCGGGGAATTAGGACGCGGGCTGCTCAAGTTCGAGGTGAACGCGGGCGAAACGTAGAAAGTCCGCTTCGGTGATGATGCCGACGAGCTTGCCACCATCGATGACTGGCAAGCAGCCGTACTTGTGCTTTTCCAGAATACGAGCGGCCTCGGCCGCAGGCGCGTCACTGGTGATGGTAAGGACGTCCTTGACCATCACCATCTCGATCGGAATCTCGCGGGCGACGTCGGTGAGGCGCTCGCTGCCGGGATTGCCATGGCTGACCCAGGCGGCGAGCAAGGTTCGGTGGGTAACCAGGCCAACCAGCCGCTCTTCCCCGTCGACGACTGGCAGGTGACGAATGCGACCGACGCGCATGATGCGGTCGGCTAGGTCGAGGCTGTCTCCGACGCGAAGCGCCTCAACGACTTCGGTCATGATGTCTTTCACTCGGGTAATCGCCATTCCATCCTCCAAAGCGGGGCCCGCTAGCTGTGGGCAGTAGTCCCCAATAGTCCCAAGATACGTCGCAAGCTGCGAATTTGCATTAGTATCTCAGTCCATGGCGCACCCACCTTCGCCCACAGCCAGCTCCACCGACGGGCCGTCCGGCGGCCACAGACTTGACGGCATGGTGTCGCCTGGTGACGAGCAGGCGATCGTCGATGAGCTGCACAGTGTGGTGACAGGTCTACGGGCCCGCCTCACCTGGTTGAAACAAGGCGGAATCGATGCCGCACCAGCTCCAATCCCTCGTCCAGCCCGGCCAAGGCCGAGTGCCTCATCACCGCCGGTCGGTGTCGGTAAGCTGGATCCCGCCGCAGTCCCGGCACACGCAGCCGCCCGCGATCCCCGTGCCTCACTGACCGCTCCACCACGCGAGCCAGCGTACGATTCTGGACCTGGCGACAGCGATGATGCCGCTGCGATCGCTCGAGCGGCCGTCGAGAGTTCGTCTCGGTTAGCAACCCGATCTCCATCAGCAGCCCCGAAAGCACCGGTCCGCAAGGCTGCAAGTGATGCGCCAGCCCTATCTTCTCGCCCAAGCAGCGAAGTGGTCTATCCCGAGCTTCAAGCCGCGACGAGTGGAGCCGACGGTCTGCGGGTCATCCGTGAGTTTATCGGTGATTGTCGTCGCTGTAACCTCTGCCACGGCCGCAATCAAATCGTCTTTGGCGATGGCAACCCGACCCCCTGGCTGGCATTCGTTGGGGAGGGGCCCGGTGCTGATGAAGACCGAACCGGCCTCCCATTTGTCGGTGCTGCGGGAGAGCTGCTCTCGAAGATGATCAAAGCGATGGGAGAGCACGCGCTCAAACTGGGCTTCCCTGAGCTTGCGGAGCAGCTATCTCGCGAAAGGGTTTACATCGCCAACGTCGTCAAGTGTCGACCACCCGGCAACCGTGTCCCCGAAGCAGATGAGATCGCAGCTTGTGGCGGTTTCATTCGCGCCCAACTGACTGCGCTCAGCCCGCGTGTCATCGTCGCCCTCGGGAGAACTCCGACGCAGTTCTTGCTGGCCAACAGCGCGCCGCTCGGTCGCCTGCGCGGTCAGTTTGGCGACTGGCAGGGCGTACCGGTCATGCCGACCTATCACCCGGCCTACCTTCTTCGTACCCCGTCGGCGAAGGCCCAAGTTTGGGATGATCTAAAGCTCGTGATCTTGCGACTGGTCGAGCAGCTTTCTGCTTCGCCGACGGGTTTTGTGCCGCCTCCTCACGAAAGGAATCCGTGATGTCTCGCTCTTCGCTCGCCAAAAACCTCCGTTCGATCCTGTGTGCCTGTGCTCTGCTGCTCGGAGTCGCGCCAGCACTGGCCGGTCCACCCGCCGGGAGCATCGTCGTCACCGAGCGGCGACTGAACCCGGCGCTGCACAGCTTCCAAGAAGACCTCAAGACCGAGGCCCGCAAGGTTCTTAGCAAAAAGCCCGAGCTGGAAAACTGGAAGATATTCTTCGTCGCATACCTAAAAAAGGCGGCAGGTGACAGCAAGGTCAACGTGGTGTTTTACGACGCGGCGCAGCCAAACAAACCCGGTCAGCCACGTGAGCCGATTCACTTCGCCGAGATTGGCACCAAGCCCGACACCAAGGTGCTGATGTCGGATCTCGATCTGCGGCCCGATCAGGGATTCAAAGAGGGAGGCAAGTATCAGGTGCTGATCACGCGGCTCATCAACGGGAAGGAAGAAGTCTACGCACGGACGCAACTGGAGCTGAAGTAGGCCGGGCGAACCGACGGAACTCTCCGCCCTCGCTGATCTCGGCGGCACCGTCTTCGATGCCGTCCATGCCGCCGTCGTAACCGTGCGCTTCGGCCTGACGAAGCCTTTCGGCGATCTCAATGATGCGGCGCTCGACACGACCGAAGACGCTGGCCGCTGGGAACCGACCCGAGGCATCTCGCTCACCCGCAGGCAGACCGCTCAATATTTCGATGCCGTCGGCGACCGTCGAAATTGTGTACAGGTGAAACTGGCCACGTTGGATCGCGGTGGCCACGTCGTCGCGCATCACCAGGTGCGGTAAGTTCGCCTTCGGGATCATCACGCCCTGGCTGCCGGTGAGGCCCCGGGCATGGCACAGGTCGAAGAAGCCTTCGATCTTGGCGCAGACACCACCGATGGCTTGCATTTCTCCTAGCTGGTTGACGCTGCCGGTGACAGCGATGCTCTGGTCGACTCCCACATCGGCGAGCGCGGACAGCACCGCAAATAGCTCGCTGGAGCTGGCACTGTCGCCGTCGATTTCACCATAGCTTTGCTCGAATACCAGTTGGGCGCGCAGGCTGAGCGGACGCTCTTGGCCAAACATCCGCGCCAGGTAGCCACGCAGGATCGCGACGCCCTTGGTGTGAATCGCGCCGCCGAGCTGCGCTTCTCGCTCGACGTCAACAATCCCTTCCCGACCGAGCGCCACGACGGCAGTGATTCGCATCGGCTGGCCGAACTCGACGTCGCCAGTATGGAAGACTGACAAACCATTGACGACCCCGACGCGCATGCCGGTGGTATCGAGCGCCACCTCGCCACGGAGTGTCATCTCACGAATGTGCCGCTCCTCGCTGGCCAGTCGTTCTCGGCGCTCTTGCCATGCCGCCGCAACATCGGCAGCCGTCACCACGAGCGCAGCTTTGCCTTCCGCTGGAGGATTTTCGATCACCCGACAGCGAGCCTGCGCCACCGCAAAGGTCGCCGTCTCATCAAGCGGTTCCAGACACAGAGACAGACGCTCGCGATCCTCGGCCAACCGGGTCGACAAATCGAGCAACCGCGCCCGCGCCGAACGATCAAAAGGCGGCAAGCCGCGCTTTTTCGCAAACGACATCAGCACCGCATCGAGCACCTGTAGGGTCTCGTGGGTGCGAGGAACCACCGGCTCGACCTCGACCTTAATACGGAACAGCGAGCCAAAGTCGGGATCGCCCGCCCGCAACGCGTCGTAGAGCGATGCCGAACCGACCATCACCACCCGCACCGCCATCGGCACCGGAGCGGGCCGCAGCGTCGTCGAATACAACCCAAGCGGACCGACCGGATCTTCCACCGCCAGCCGCTTTTCGCGCAGCACCCGCTTCATCCGTTCCCAGATCAGCGGATCGGTCAGCAGGTCTTGAGCACGCAGCACCAGCACGCCGCCGGTCGACTTGTGCATCGATCCCGGACGAATACGCATAAAGTCGGTGAGCAGCGCCCCGAAGCGAACCCGCCGCTCGAGGTGACCAAACAAGTTGGCATAGGTTGGGTTCGTCTCGCAAATCACTGGCGCTGGCTCGCCCGGACGATGGGTGGTCAGCAGGTTGAGCTGAAAGCGCTTGAGCCGCGTCGCCAGCTCGGGATCGCCCTCATCGACGTTTTCTTCCGCCTCGCTCTCATCGTCCTCGGGCTCTAGGAAGTCTTCCCAGTCGTCGATGAGCGCTTGCCGAACTCGCCGCAAGTAACGAGCGACATCGGTAGACAGGCTGGCAAACCGCTCGAACAGCTCTCGCATCTCCCGCTGAATCAGCGTCGCCGCAGCCCGTGCGAGGGCGGCCGTATGCTCGGCGTCGAAGCGAGCGCCTTGGGCACGAACCAGTCGAGCGGCCTTTTCGACCTCCCGGGTCAGCCGGTCGGCGGCACCTTGCAAGGCGCGCTTGGTGTTTTCGTCGAGAACATCGAATTGCTCCGCCGAAAGCGGCTTGCCATGGAGGATTGGGAACGTCTGCACCGCCCCTTGCACGGTGCGAACGCCAAAGCCATGGGTGCGAGCGGTGCTTTCCAGGTCGGACAGGATCTGCTTGTTGCGAGCCTCCATCTCCGACGACAGTTTCTTGTGGGCGCGCTCCAAATCTTCGGCGTCGACGAGGTGCGGCATCCGCTCACGCAGCCCATCGATCAGATCACCCATCGCTTCCACGAGCGCGGGCCCGGTCCCGGTGGGCAACAGCAGCGGCTTCGGCGCTTCGGGATGGTCGAAGTCGTGGATGTAGACCAGATCGCCCGGCGTCTCCATCTGGGCGGCGAACCGCTCGGCATGGCTGACGACGACATCCTCGATCATGACCTCGGGATCGGCGGCCACGAAGATATGAAAGCCGCTTTCCGGCATGCTCAGACCGAGATCGAGCGACCTCCGCGCCACCTTCGGGACAATGTCCCACAAGCTGGCATCGATCGGGCTGTCGGGCAGGGCCTGTGGATCCACACGAACCGTCAGTGCCTCGTCAGGAACGACGAAGCGGAGTCGGGTCCGCATGCTGGTGCTGGGCTCGGGAGCGAGCAGCAGCTTGGGATCGAGCGGCGGTTCATCCTCACCTGCCGTCGACGCATTCGCCGGAGAAGAGGCACTCGCGGTCGCGCCGTCGCTAGGATCAACACCTTCGGCGGCGGCTTCATCGGCAGCAGCCTCGGCATCACTAGCGCCGCGAGTCGAGTGCTCATCCTCTTCGCCATTGGGAAGTTGATTGCCTGTGGATTGGGCGGATTCCGGTTCCATCATAAAGAGGCTCTATGTTCTACCAGAGCCAGCGAGATTACCATGCCCGATCCTCTTTTCCCGTCGGACACGAGCTGACAAAGTTCGCAGTGAGACATCGCCCGACACGGTATGCCTGCGCGGTACCGCGCAACAGGCCGCAAACCCCACGAAGCGGTGTATGCTGCCGAGCGTGCTGCTCGAGATAAACCCCGATCACCCTGAGCCACGGAAGATTGCACGGGCCGTTGCGGCGCTGAGCGCGGGCGAGATCATTGCGTACCCAACGGACACCGTCTATGGGCTGGGGTGCGACCTCCACAACAAAACAGCGGTGGAGCGGCTGTATCAGATCAAGCGAATGCCCAAGAGCCAAGCGCTGGCGCTGATCTGTGTCGATCTGTCCGACATTGCCCGCTATGTGACCGTTGACAACACGGCGTACCGGCTGCTCAAACGGCTGTTGCCGGGGCCCTACACCTTCATCCTGCCCGCGACGAGAGAAGTGCCCAAGATCATCTCGCCGAAACGAACGCAGGTCGGAATTCGGGTGCCCAATCATGCGGTACCTCGGGCGATCACGGCGGCGCTTGGCCGACCACTGATTTCGACGACAGCAGCGGAGCACGGCTGCGATCCGATTCAGTGGCCCGAGCAGATTGCCGAAGCCTTCCCGCAAGTTGCGCTGATTCTCGATGGTGGACCCGGTGGTATCATCCCGACCACTGTGCTCGATATGACCTGCCAGCCGCCGCTGCTAGTCCGCGAGGGCGCAGGCTCGGTGGACTTCTTACTGGACGAGTAAAGTAGATCGACATGGCAAAGAGCGTTCTCATCGTGAACCCGCAAGCGCGGGATGGCTGGGCGAAGAAAAAGTGGCCGGTGATCGAACCCATGCTGCGCGACGCACTCGGTGTCCTCGACGTGCAGTTTACCAAGCAGCCTGGTGATGGGGTTCCGATGGCCAAGGCGGCTGCGGTGGCGGGTGCAGAGCTGGTGGTGGCCATGGGTGGCGATGGCACTGCGTCGGAAGTCGCCTCTGGGCTCCTGGAGGCATTTGCCGACAGCCCTGATGGCGAGCCAAGCTGTTCCTTTGGATATCTGCCGTGTGCGACGGGTGGTGATCTACGAAGAATCCTCGGTACCCCGGCCGAAATGAGTGACGCAGCGCAAGCGATCGCCCGCTCGAAGCCGAGAGCCATCGACGCGGGGCGAATCGACTACACCGGCCACGATGGCAAGCCGCGCAGCGGTTACTTCATCAACGTCGCAAGCTGCGGCATCTCCGGCCTGGTCGATCATCTCGTCAACGAGGGCAGCAAGGCGCTCGGTGGCAAAGCGACCTTCTTTGTCGCATCGCTACGCGCCACCTTCCGTTACAAAAACGCCCTGGTGCGAATCCGGCTCGACGATCAGCCCTCCTATGAGGAGCGCATCTACACCCTTGCCATCGCCAACGGTGCCTATTTCGGCGGCGGCATGCACATCGCCCCCGACGCCAAGATCGACGATGGCAGCTTCGATGTAACCACGCTGGGCGACCTGTCACTGCTGGAGGCACTGCGCCTCGGTGGACTCATCTACAAAGGCCAGCAGAGCCGACTGTCGAAAGTGTCCTCGCGCAAGGCCCGTCGCGTCCACGTCGAACCGCTCAACCCCGACGAAAAAGTCCTCCTCGACGTTGATGGCGAAACGCCGGGTCGACTGCCCGCGACCTTTACGCTGCTCCCCGACGCGTTGCTGTATCGCGGTTAGTGGCTGCGAGGCTCAAGGACAATTCCGTGTGGGCTACGTGGCAGTGCCAGCGGTCGCGTCCCCGCCTCGTAGCTGGTCAGCGTAAATTCGGCAATCCCAAGGATTGTCTCAGCAGAAATGCGTAGCGGCAGCCGGGCGGAATCGTCGCTCAGCCACACATCACCGAGCCATGGCGACTTGCCGATCACCTCGTCGCGTTCATTGATCCGTTCACCGCGTCCGAGCAGGTGAATCGCCCTTCTTGGGCCAGCGAACGTGGTGAGCTGCTCACGCCCACGCACGGTCAACGTGCTGCGATAGACGGCAGTGCCACCGGTCACCACCAACGATAGACGATCGCCGTCGTTGAGCTTGACGGTACGCAGTAGCAACAGCACCGCCATCGGATCGAGCAGCTCACTTTTCAGTTCCCCTTTGGCATGCCACTCACCGCCCGGCTTCTTGACGGTCATATCAAAGCCGCGACCGCTCACCACAAACAAGGCCTCACGAGGGGTACGCCCGCTGTCGATCTGTTCGATTCGCTTGGGCAGGAGCGTTGCCGCATCGAGCGCCACCATGTACTGCTGTCGCCAGCCGGTCAGGGCCTTGGCCATCCCCAGCGCTTCGCTTTCCCCAACCACCCGTACCACCGCACCACTCGGGCTCGGCTGCGGTGGAGACAGGGCCAGCCGCGCCCGCCCGGCATCGATGGACCCCAGAAGCTTCACCGCAAACGTGAAGGCCTCACCCCGACGAGTCGGTGGTGCCTGCGCCGCCACGGAGTGACCGAACCCGAGAGAGCAGAGCGCGAAAACTACGGCACGGCAGCGTTGTGATACAGGGTGCGCGGACCAGCCTGCCGACAGCGTCAACGCGTGTGCCATATGTGGACAAGACCTAGCAGCAAGCGCAGCGCTCCGGCTAGGAATTTCACCCGAGCAGCGCATAAAGTACGAGCAGAGCCACCGACATCAGCAGCGCCCCTAGCAGGGTAAAATGTAGCGTGCGCGACGGCTGGCTAAGGATGCTCAATCTCTGATGGTCACCGTCGAGCAAGGTTGGCTGCGGCATCGGCGAAGTCAGCGGCTGCGGAACCGCCATCAGCGTCGGAATCACCGAAACCAGCTTGGTCTTGGCACTGCGGCGAATTTGCTCGGCAGCCTGCTGAGCTTCCTCGGGACGGAGCGTCTCGGGATCGTCATTTGGAGCGGGCACCTTGAGCTGCGTGCGTTCCTCGCCACCCCTGCGCTGCCCCTCTTGAATCTGCGTCGGAGCCGTCGCTGCAGCGAGTGCCACAACCACCTTGGTCTTGGCATCCACTGGCGGTCCATCGCCCACTTGCGTCTGGGCCTGCGGTGGCAGCAGCGCTGGGCCACGTCCAAGCTCTCCGACTTGGGTCTTGGCCTCAGGCGTACTACTCGGTGCAATCGGCTGGGCTGCGGCCAGTGCGTCGGCTGAATAAACCAGTGTCGCGGACGGATCCTCCACGATTGGCTCCGGACCGTGACCCGCCAACACGGCCAGCCGCTTTTCCACCTCGGCCATCGACGGACGCGAGCTGGGCTGCTTCAGTAGCATCTGATCGATCAGCGACGCCAGACCCGGTGTCACCTTCGGCGCACGCACCGCCAGCGGTTGCGGAACCTCGTAGACGTGCTGCGACATCACCTCGGCGGCCCCAGGCGAACCGAACGGCGGGGCCCCGGCGACCATCTGATACAAAATCACCCCAAGTGCGTAGACGTCGGCGCGATCATCCACGCCGCGTGCGCCCCGACACTGCTCAGGAGCCATATACGTCGGGGTTCCCATTAGCACGCCGGTCCGGGTCGGCATCGCTCCCGGCTGCCCAGTTCCCATCGCCAGCTTCGCAATCCCGAAATCGAGGATCTTCACCCGCTCGCCACCCATCGCCGTCGGATCGGGCACAATCATCACGTTCTCAGGCTTCAGGTCCCTGTGAACGATTTTGCGTTCGTGCATCACCGACAGGGCCGACGCGGCTTGCTCTCCCAGTTGAAGGACGGTGCCCTCGGGCAGGGTTCCGCCGGCCTGGTAGAGCCGCTCGTGCAGGCTCACGCCATCGAGATACTCCATCGCCAGGTACGCCACGCCGCCCGGTGCCATCCCACATTCGTAGATATGAACGACCCCAGGATGGACGACCAGGTTGGCGGCCTTGGCTTCGTTAAAGAAGCGATTGAGGACATCGCTGTTCTGGACAAACGTCTGGTGGAGCACCTTGACGGCCGACCGCTGCCCCGACGGCTCATGGACCGCTTCGTACACCGAGGCCATGCCTCCGGTGCCGAGTCGCCGTACCACGCGGTATTGACCGAACCGTCGCTGCTCCATGTCCTTGCAGACCCTCCTAAGCGCGTCGAGCGAGCGCAGAGAGTCTCAGGATCACTTTAACCCGAGCAGATGTTCCAGCGGAAGAAAGATGCTCAATCTCGCTTGGCGAGTAGCAGAGACTCGAAATCAAGCTGGCGCTGCGGGCTGGTTAGTTGCCGATGCCGCTCGAGAATAATGTCTATTCCTTGGCGAATGTACTCGGCGACGGGAACTTTGGTGATCTCATGGAGCCGCTTCAGCTCCACGTTCTGTTCCTCGGTGATGTAGATCGTCGTCGAGACCTTCCTACGAGACATGCGCCAAAGCATACATGACGGGATCAGACAGGCAAAATTTGCCAACACCGGCCGCCACCGTCGCGCCAGAAACCCATGTCCACCCGTCCGTTTCAGAACCTAGCCGTGCCGATGAAGCGCGCTGGTTCCGCGAGCGCGCATCTCGGTGATGGTCAGCGTGTAGTCGGGGGTCGCAAAGATCCCGCTGCCTGATACCAGAACCGTCGCCCCGGCAGAGACTACCTCGGCGGCATTGTCGAGCTTGATGCCACCATCGACGGAAATGCTGACCACATCAGAAAGTCCTCGCTCACTGATCATCCGTCGCAAGGCCGCGATCTTGCCGAGCGCGCTCGGGATAAAGGACTGACCACCGAAGCCGGGATTGACGCTCATCACCAGGACTGTCGACAGCTCCTCGAGCACGTAGTCGAGCACTTGCAGTGGCGTCGCCGGATTTAAGACGACCGCCGCCTGCATCCCCGCATGACGAATCTGCTGCACGACGCGATGAAGGTGCGGACAGACCTCGGGATGGACATGCAAGATGTCGGCACCGGCTTTGGCGTAGGCGTCGACCCAGCGCTCCGGCTCCTCGATCATCAAGTGGACATCGAGTGGCAGCTTGGTGACCCGACGCACGGCCTCGATCATCACCGGCCCGAGCGTCAGGTTGGGGACAAAGTGACCGTCCATCACATCGATGTGGATGAGGTCCGCAGAAGCGCGCTCGACGGCGATAACTTCTTCGGCAAGACGGCCAAAGTCAGCCGCCAAAATGGAGGGAGCAATCCGAACGTGGTGCATGCAAGGGGCCTGTAACACACAGGCCGCCCGCTGTCAGGTGACCTTCTTGGCCCGGAACACGTTTACGATCGAAGAGAAGATGTTGGTCTGCTCGTGACCGACGAGCGTCTCGAACTCTTGGTCATCGAACCACATGCCGCCGCAGTGGAAGCACTTGTCGATGCTCACGCCCTTGAAGCTGATCTCTTTGAGATCGAGCCCGCACTTCGGGCACTTCATGTAGTGCAGTTTCTTGGCGGCCTCTCGCTCGGCCTGTTCCATCTTCTTGGCGTTCTCAAGCGCCTCGCGCTGCCGACGGGCGGCTTCCTCGCGGGCAAAGTACTCTTCTTCTGCTCCAGAAGGCTTGCTGATTGTCATGGGAATTTCCTCTCGCTGCGGGAATGTCTATCACAAGCTGAGCCGGACGGGCAGGGTCTGGCGGGCAGCCCAGCAAACCGCCGTCTACGGAACAATCGCGGGTGCCGGAGTGGGGGCCGCAGCAGGCGCAGCAGCAGGCACCGTGCCACCCAGCTTCACAATCCCATCGCGACACATCGCTGCCGCCGAGCCTTTGGGATTGAGTTCCAGGTACTTCAGGTAATGGGCGATGGCCTGATCTTTGTCGTTTTTCAGACGGTGATAGGTCTTGCCGAGCCCAAACTCTGCGGCGGAATAGGACGGACGGATCTGGATCGACTGGTTGTAGTGGGCGAGCGCCTGATCGGCCTGGTTCCGTTCGAACGCAATATCGCCAAGCGCCTTGTGAATTGCTGGGACGTTGGGCGCATAGGTCAGCATGAGCTGATAGACCGCCAGCGCCTGGTCGTACTTGCCACGCTCGAAGAACTTGTTGGCTAGCTCGATCTGCCCGTCGAACGTCTTGGGAATGTCTTGCTCGATGATCTTCCGAACCTCGTCGGAGGTGATTTTCGCTCCCGATGCCGGAACAGCAGCCGTCGGGGCAGGCGTGGGCACAGCCGGCTTGGCCGCAGCCGTCGCGGTCGGAGCCACCGTTGGAACCGGTGGTTTTACAGCCACCGCTGGGGCGGGCGTCACTACCGGTGGATTTGGCTTGGCCGCAGCGGTCGCCGTCGGGCTCGCCGTTGGGGTCAGCGGGGTGGCCGTGGGCAGCGGAGTCACGGTTGGGGCGGGTGGCTTCGCAGCCACGGTCGGAGCAGGTGCAGGACCAACCGGCGCATTGGGTGTCGGCAGTGCCACCGGTTTGGCAATCGGTGGCGGCGTCACCAGCGTCGGGTTCGGGGCCACTGCGTTTGGCGAGGTCGGCAGCGGCTCCACAATCGGCTTCGGCGCGGTGTTGCCAGCACTTGCCGTCGGACCCACCTCAGGGCCCTTCTGTTCAATGCCCGGTGGATTGGTGGGAGTCGTCGGGGACGTTGGCTGGTCGCTCCCGAGCAAGTAATACAGCCCAAGCGCCGCTCCGCCAGCCACCAGCAGCAGAATGCCATTGCGCCTGCGGGCTGCCTGCCGCTCGATCATCTCGTATTCATCGGGCTCGCTGGCGGCAATCTTCTGGGTGACATCGCGAGCTTCTTGCAGCGCCCGAGGCACCGGATCGCTGCGCTTGATCGCATCTTCCACCGGGTCGGTCGGCTTCTGCTTGTCCGTCGTCTTCGAGTCACGCTCCATCCGACGGGTCGCATCGTTGTCGTCCAGGTCGTCGCCCGGGCCGCGCTTGAACACGTCGGCGGGTCCGTTCGATTTGGTCGAATCTACCTTGGTCGAATCGGGCTTGCCTGCGGTCGGCTTCACAGGGGCAGCTTTGCTTGCTTCGACTCGCGCTGGCTGAGCCGCCGACGCTACCGCCTTTTCGCTGGCTGGGCTGACCTCGGCCCCCTTGCCATCCTGGGCGCGCTTGGCCGCCGCCGCGCTACTCGACAGACCAGGAGGTGTCGGTGCCGCCGGTTTGCCCTTGCCGCTGCCTGGTCGCGCCAGTCGCATCAGGCTCAGGTTGCCGCTCACCTGATTGAGTCCCGGTGGCGTCACCTTGAGAGTGCCGATCACCGGTTTTTCAGCGGCGGCCTCGGTCTTGGCTGCTCCCGCTGGCTGTGCGGCCGCTTTTTCGGCGCTGATCGGTGGCTGCTCCTTGGGGACCGAGGCGGCGGGCGCGCTCGACTCAACCCCTTGGGCTTTGCGTCGAGCAATTCGTTCTTGATCGACGCTGTAAAACAGCGACTCGAACTCGACGATGGTGCCCATCTTGCGCCACTTTTGGCCCGAACGAGACACTTCGTCATCTCGGGTCAGCCGCTTTTCGGCGATCCACTGCCGTAGCGTCAACAGATCCGGGCAACGAAGCACCTGGGTGCTGTTTCGCTTACGGAGCAGAAACGGCCTGGCGCTGCCAGACAGGGCCGGGGCCGGCTTGCTCTTGGGTTGCGAGGGCGCTGCGCTCTTGGGTTGGGTTTTGTCCATCGCCATGTGTATCTCTTCACCGGGCACGCGATCGTGCGCGCTACTTAGAGAGTGCCGTATGTGATTTTGCAGCCTGAACCAGGGACCGAGCAAGCAAATCCCTGTGTCGCCAAGGATTTACGGTGTTTTTGTGGGGCCTTGCGCCGGTTTGGGTCCGGTCTACATGGCGCCGCCGAGGAGCTTCTTCGCCTCGATGAAGATGTGAATGCCGCCAACGATGGTCAGGATGATCGCGAACGGAATGTGGATGAGCTTCCACTCGCGGAACATCGGCTCGATGCGAGGCAAAAGGACACGGCGGCACTCGATTTCGGCCATCTCGGTGGCAACGGTGGCAACCATGCTGCGGGCCTTTTGATCCTTGATCCCGGACAGCTTGGCGCGCAGCAGCGTCGAGCGGAACGGCCGGACCAAGACGTCGCGCACGTAGATCGTGAGCGCCAGCACACCGGCCACAACCCCCGACATCTTGGGATCGGAAACCCGTGAGTAGCGCTGCCGCAGACCTTGATAGAACCGATCGGCGACGTTCACCCCGCCGTGACGATTGCGCAGGTCGCCCAGCTTGCGCTCCAGGTCGGCCATGCGCAGCTCGGCTCGGGAGGCACGCTCGGGCATGACGGTGGTAATGAATCGCCCCACCAGACCCGACAGAACCGCCGCCACCATCGACCAAACCGCGATCGACACCCAGTTATCGAGTCGACCCGCGCTATGGAGCAGCACCAGCATCGGACCGATTGCACCCGACCAAACGTGATAGTTAAACCAGCTCCGCTGCGCACCGAGCTTCTTAATACCCGGCACCCACTTTCTCGCCGAGTAGAACATAGACGAAAACATCAGCGTGCTGCCCAAATAGGCGAGCCACAAGCCGAGCTGATCGTACGGACGATAGCCGACTTGGTTTAGCGCCATGTCCATCTCATCGGGACCGGGGAAGACAAAGCGGCGCTGATACCAAAAATCAAACGACAGCGTCCGCAGGTCTTCGTAGCGACGAAGCAAGATCTCGCCCAGGCAGATAAAGAAGCCGATAAAGCCGATCACCCAAGCGATCGTCCACAGCACCCCGCCGCTCTTTTTGTCGGTGGCGCGGGCGTTGTCATCGGCTTCAGATAAGCCCTGGAAGAACATCTTCGGGTCAAACAGCTCACCGGGACGGAACAGTGCGCTGCGCTCGAAGCCACCCTTGGCGACCTCGGACTGCTCCAGCGTGCGATCGACGAACGCCACTTCGGGTGCCATCTCGACGATGGCGTCGGTCGGACAAGCCGAAATACACGCTTGGTCTTCAAAGCTCGCGCAGTGATCGCACTTGCTGGCGATCCGGCGCGGCTTGGCTTTGCGCGGCTTATTGTCGCCCCAGTCGAGCTTCTTTTCCTTCTGAAGACGCAACAGCAGGAGCGGTTTTTCGTCGAGTTCTTGCATCTCGATGGCGTCGTAGGGACACGCCAGCGCGCACATACCGCAGCCGGTGCAAAGGTCTTCGCTGATGACGACCTCGCCCTTTTCGGTGTCGAACTTGATCGAGTCGTAGCCGCACACGTCCACGCAGCGCTGATCGACGCAGGTGCGGCAGCAGTCGACGAAATCCAACCCGCCCAGCACCTTGCCGCCGAGGGACAAGCGCTTTACGCCATAGCGTTTTTCGCAGGCTTTTTCACACTCGTAGCACTCGATGCACTTGCTGAGGATGCGCACCCGCAGCGACATACCGATCGAAAAACCGTGGCGAATGAAAAAGTCGGCGATCATGCCGCGTGCGCCAGTCGAAGCATCCAGGCGACTGCGGGCGGCATCGGCACCGCGACGGATACGCTCGGCAAAGAAGTGATAGGTGCGACGCCAGGTATCCAGCCGCGTCAGCGAGATCGACAGCGCCCGCACCGGCGTCACCGAGTACGCCGCCAGGCCCACCTGATTGGGCCCGGCCAGATCGAGGCTCAGCAGATCGCCTTCGGCAAACAGCCCCAGGTTACTTTCCGCAAGCCGAATCAGCGGACCGACTTCTTGACGGCGGTTGTACTCCCGCTTTTCGGCGTTTTTATCACCCTGGACATACGACGCCTGCGCCGCCCGCTCGCTCGATAGCACCTGTGGACTGAAGCGCGCCAGCGCCACCTGTCCATCCAGCACCAACAGCGCCCGACCACCGATCTCGATCAAATGATCGCGGCCACAGTCCACCAGCTTGATGTCTCCGGTGCGCACCGCGTCCGCAATGAACTGAGGGTTCAGTCCGGCCAAAATCGGCGCTTGCTCGACCGCCTCTTTGGTGTCCGCCGTCGGATCTTTGGCTGGCCCGCCCATGCCTTCGGCCAGCGCCGCAAAGCCGAGGAACTGGCCCACCATGGTGCCTTCGGCTGGGGCATCGTACTGCTGACCGCCGCCGGTGAGCTTAAACAGCCCCGACGCCTCTTTGACCTTGTCGAGGAATCCGCTCGTCTCACCAGCTCGACGCTCAGCGGCCTCTTGCTGGAACATCCGGCGCTGGGGATCGGTCGGAGCAATCTTGACCTTGTGCTTGGCCTTGACCTCGGCGATCGGCTTGAGCTTGCCGCCACTCGGCTT
>CALLYL010000062.1 GCA_937859535.1 uncultured Myxococcales bacterium | reverse complement strand
TCGCGGTGGATCACACCCTTCTCGTGGGCGGCGTGGAGTGCGGCGGCGAGCTGACGGACGATTCGCAGCGCGGTTTTGCTGTCGAGTTTGCCTTGCTTGGCGAGTCGACTCTTGAGCGACTCCCCGTCGAGGTACTCCATCATCATGTACGCCGAGCCATCGGCAAGCTGGCCGAAGTCGTGGACTTTGACCAAGCCAGGATGGTGAACCAGGCTGGTCGTCCGCGCCTCGTGCATGAACCGCTGCACCGATGTCTCGTCCGAGGTCAGCTTCGGATGAAGCACCTTGATGGCGACGCGCTGGTTGATGGTCTCGTGCTGAGCCTCGAAGACCGCACCCATTCCACCTTGACCCAGCAGCTTTACAATCCGGTATTTGCCAATGCTCTGGCCAATTAGCGGGCTTGGTTGGACGACCTGGTCTGCCTGGGCGCTCATGGTACTTGGAGGAGAGACTCCGTTATCTTACCGCGAAACGCGAGGTGGCTCTATGGCGGATTTGCACCCGGAGAGTCGGTCAGGTGCGGAAGTTTAGAGGGATTCTGGGCGTTAGGAATGATCGTTCGTTTCCGCATCGCGGATGGTTTCGCTGCCCTCGTCTGCCCCTGACTGGCTGCGACCGGCCGTGGCTTGGGCGCTGGCTTCCGTCGGGCGGAGCAGCGGCAGGTACTCGCCCCGGCAGCTCCAGTGCCACAGCTCGGCGGCGCGCCACAGCGGAAACGGATGGGTTCGCGACGCTGTCTGCATCAGGCTGTAGATCTTGTCGAGTACGTTGTCCTCGGGGGCCTGACGTGCGACCAGCGCTTGCTGCATGAAGTCATCCAGTGAGAGCTGCTCGGACAGCCGCCGACTGCCGCAGGCCAGCTTGGCGAGTACCTTCAGACACAGCGTGGGGTCCGATGTCGCCAGTAGCATGCCGCGATCCGCAGTCAGCTCCGAGCAGCGATCCCACTTGAGCAGCGCGAGCTGGAGCGGAATCAGCAGAAGCTGGCCGACTCCAAGCGTCGCCTTGGCCAGCTCTCCGGCTGCGAACGTAAACAGCCGCGCCGCCGTTTTGTACAGCACGTGCTGCGACAGAATATGGCTTAGCTCGTGCGCCATCACCGCTGACAGCTCGCCTTCGCTAAGCGAGTCACACAGCGAACTGGACAGCGCCACGTAGTGCTTCTCGACCCCGCTCGTGTAGGCGTTGACCTCACCGCTACCGTATACAAACAGCTCGGGCAGCTCGCGCAGGCCGAGTCGTCGCGCCACCTTTTCGAAGGGCCGCTGAAGGTGTGGAAACTGCTTGTCCGAGACGCGGATATAACTGGACTGGTTAAACAGTCGTGCGTAGCGCTCTGTCGTCACCTCGACGATCTTGCGCAGCAGCGAGCTAACCCCAGGAATCGCTTCGAGCGCCTCGGTCGCTTTCTGATCGAGTGGGTGCCGATACTGGGTCGCCTCGACCGCCAGCGGGGCGTCCGCTGCCAGCAGCAGCGGGGCCTGACAACGACCACAGCGCGCCTTGTCGGGCTGATGGAGCGCCCGGTGCAGCGGCAGGCGATTTTTCCCCTCACAAACGACGCAGACGAGGATCTTGCTCTCGTCGGCAGGCAGTGGATAACGGAGTCCGTCGAACATCCTTTGCACCGTAGCATGATCGCCATCGATCGCCACCGATCGGGCCGCGTCTGCCGTTGCCCACAAGTAGGCTGGTGCGCCGACTCCTTACCGGCGGCAGGGCTGACCGACGCGATGAACACCCGACCGAGGCCACCCAAGAAAGCCGTGGTGTCTTTGCGAAAGTCTTGCGTGATATGCTGAACATGCATGTCCTCATCCTTTCCCATGCGGAATATGCGGGTCCGCTTCTCTGGCGAGACCAACATCGGAATGAAGCGGAAGCACAACGAAGACAGCTTCCTCATTCCCGATTATGAACGAGTCGCCGTCGTCGCGGACGGCATGGGTGGTCACGCCAGTGGCGAGGTCGCCTCAGGGATGGCAGTCGAGAGCGTCGGAGAGTACCTGCACTCCACGCTAGAACATCCGATTGTCACCTGGCCGTTCAAGCTCGACACCGGCATTCGGTACGACACGAATCGCTTGGTGATCGCCATCAAACACGCCAACCAGCGCATCTACGAAACAGCGCAGCAGGACGAATCAAAGCACGGCATGGGTACCACCATCGTCGCCGCTTTGTTCAGTGACGATCGCGCCATCGTTGCCCACGTTGGGGATAGTCGCTGCTACCGGCTGCGACGCAACCAGCTCATTCAGCTCACAGAGGATCACTCGCTCCTCAATGACTACATGAAGATGAAGCGGCTTTCGGGAGAGGACTCCGGTCGCTTCACCCAAAAGAACGTCATCGTGCGAGCGCTCGGTATGAAGGAGTCGGTGCAGGTCGACACGATGGTCGATCAGCCACAGATCGATGACATCTATCTGCTGTGCTCAGACGGTCTCTCCGGCATGG
Organism: uncultured Myxococcales bacterium; assembly: GCA_937859535.1. GTDB lineage: Bacteria > Myxococcota_A > Polyangia > Palsa-1104 > JAEUJZ01 > JAEUKA01. Next base: position 6,177 of record CALLYL010000062.1, on the reverse strand, counting down.
TGACCGATCCCCAGATTGCCGACATCCTGCGCAGCGAGAGCGATCTCGACAACGCCTGCGAGAGACTGATCCGTGCCGCCAACGACGCCGGTGGCACCGACAATATCACCGCCATCCTCTGCCGCATCGAACGCCTGTAGCGTTACGACAACCGCCAGTTACCGAAACGTCACGCTCCGTTTGGTACCGCCCTGCGCGGAGTGCCAACTGTGGCGCTACGTACGGGACCGTGCAGCTTGGGCAGGCTGGTTGCACCTTTGGCGCTGGCTGTCAGACCCATCCGCTATGTTGCGTGCGCTTGGGAACATCTGGGGCGAGCGATTCACGTAGGCAGGAGATTCGGATGACGAGACGGATTGCGGGTGTTGCTCAGTGGCTGACCATGGGATTCCTGACCGCTTCAGCATGTGAGCCAGCGCTGCTCGAACAGGAGGGCGACGTTCTCAACGAAGACGGGATTCGGACCGCGCAGACCGCCAGGCCTCCGACGCTTACCAAGGTCGAGCCAGCCGCGATCATCGCAGGCAGTGACGGCGAGCTGACCATTACCGGGAAGGGCTTTGTGCCAGGGCTGCGCGTCATGGTAGGGGGTCTGCTCGCTCCCGTGCCGCGCACGGTGACTTCGACCAAGATCCAGGTCGCTCTGCCGGCCGGACTGACCACCAGTGCCACCGTCGCGGTACGCGTGACGTTGCCCGATGGTCGCCAAGGCGAGCGCTCGGATCTGTTCGCCGTCTCTGCGGACCCGATTGCGCTCGTGCTATCACCGCCTCGGCAGCGCTACGATGTCGCTGGCGCACGCGCTCCGGTGGTCGCGGACTTCAATCTGGATGGCAGGCCAGACATCGCCTCGGTGACTTCGACCGGGGCGGGAATCGTGCTTCACCTGAGCAGCACCACCGGGGGGGCTCTGACCGCCCAGGCTGGCCCGACGTTTGTCGGAGCGTACACGCTGAGCGCCGCCGATCTGAACCGCGATGGCAAACCCGACTTGGTGGTTACCTCACGGTCTGCGGCACCGGCCGTGGCTGTGTTTCTCGGCAACGGCGATGGCAGCTTCCAGCCCTCCCGTCCGGTCACTGCCTACACCGGCAGCTTTTCCGACTACCAAAACAATCATGTCGTCGCGGGCGACGTGACAGGTGATGGCAAAGTCGACTTGCTCATCGGGGACATCGGCGGCGACGTAAACCTCTTCGCTGGGGTCGGCGACGGTACCTATTCAGCCGGCACCTCGCTGGGCAAGACCTCGCAGCCGGTGCGCGCCATCCGTTTGGCGGACCTCGACGGCAATGGCTCGCTCGATGTCGTGGCTGCGAGCGGAATGGTCAGCGGTGGTGGCGGCACCATCCTCGGCTTTGTCCGGCAGATGGACGGGACGTTCAAAAATACCCATACGCTGGCATCCATGGAGAGCTTCACCGCGCTGTCGCTGCTCGACTATGATGCGGATGGCAAGAGTGATGCGGCCGCCGTCGCAGCCTCCGGCAAGCTGTACACGTTTCGAGGCAACGGTGATGGCACCTTCGGAACGGGCGTAAGCAGCGACATCGGCAAAAACGCGGCCTTCCTGACCGCAGGAGATATCAACGCCGACGGCAAGCCCGATCTGGCCAGCGGCGGGCGCTTTGAGAACTTTTCGACCCCAACCGCGCCCACGTTCGTCAGCATCACCAACGTGGACGGCTCCACCCGCAGCAATCAGTTGGAAGCCGACGCGCTCTACAGCGGGGGCATCCTTGCGGATATGAACAAAGACGGTCGTCTCGACCTCGTCGTCACCCACACCGAGCGCAATGAGCTGTCGGTTGTCTTCGGTCGCGGCGACGGAAGCTTCGTGCTCAACGGCGCAACCGGCACCGTGACGGCGGCGAGCAGCGGCGACTTCAACGGCGACGGCAAGCTCGATCTGATCTACGTTGGTTCCTCGGTCGACAAGCTGGCCATCATGCTTGGCCGCAGCGATGGCTCGTTTGACCCACCGCGAACCTTCGACGTCGACCGTGCCCCGAGTGCGGTTCGCAGCGGTGACTTCGATGGTGACGGCAAGCTCGACGTGGCGGTGACCTGCTACGACACCAACTTGGTCAGCCTTCTGCTTGGCAAAGGCGACGGTACCTTTGCGACCCAGCGGACTTTCAGCGTGGGTCGTGGCCCGAACAGCCTGGCGGTGCTCGACCTTGATGGGGATGGCAAGCTCGATATCGTGACCGCCAATGCCGATGCTGACTCGGTGAGCGTGCTCATCGGCAACGGTACCGGCAACTTCGCGGTCAACAAAGACTACTCGACGGGGAAAGGTCCGGTTGCAGTGGCGGCGGCCGATCTCAATGCGGACGGACGCCCCGATGTCGTGACCGCCAATGCCGACACGAACAACGTGTCGTACCTGCAAGGCAGCGCGCTTGTGGCAGGGGCGCTCAATGTGGCCAAGAGCATCGCCGTTGGCCAGTCCCCCTCAGACGTGGCCATCAGCGATACCAACGGGGATGGCAAGCTCGACATCGTGACGGTCAACAGCGACAGTAACAACCTCGCGGTGCTCATCGGACGCGCCGACGGAACCTTCGTCAGTGCTCGTTATTCGGCGACCTGTGAGTTTCCGACCGACTTCACTGTCGGAGAACTAACGGGGGATGGCAAGCTCGACCTCGTGGTGCGCTGCGCCGCCGGCAAGCGCAGCCAAGCCCTGATGGGTCAGGGTGACGGTAGCTTTGTCTCCTCCCCACGCGCATTCCCGTTCGGCACCGCAGTGCTCATTGCCGACATCAACGCCGACAGCAAGTCCGACCTGCTGCTCTTCGACAGCGGCCAGCCGCTGCAAGTCCTGCTCAACACTCGTAAGTAGTCCCGAAGCGCCACCGGTGTGCAAGCCGGGCACCGGTGGCTGGGACGGCCGGCGTGGTGCCTGGTATCCAGGCACATTGACGACACTCGTTTGCTTGCTGGGTTCGAGCGTAGAATGCGCACATGAGCAAACCCAAGCTGACCTATTTTGATGCCCCCGTAAGCCGTGGGGAAGAATGCCGCCTCGCCCTCCACCTGGCGGACGTCGACTTCGAGGACGTTCGCATCAAGCCGGCCGACTGGCCCGCGCTCAAGCCCACGACGCCGTTCGGTAGTCTGCCGCTGTACGAAGAGCCGGGCCATCCCGTGCTGGCCCAGACCAACGCCATCCTGGTGCTGATAGGCCGCCGTCACAGACTCCACCCAGCCGACGACTTTACCGCTGCCCAGCACGAAGCCATGATGCATCACGTCGAAGACCTGCGAGCCCACGTTGGGCCGACGATTCGCATCCAAGATCCGGCAGAAAAGAAACGAGCTCGTGAAGCCCTGGTCGAGTCGTTTTTGCCCGTGTGGGCCGCCAACGCCGAAAAACAAATCGGGGATGGCCCCTTCTTCGGTGGTGCCACGATTCAAGTGGTGGACCTGAAGCTTCACATGGCTGTGCGCTGGTTCATCGGCGGCAAGGTCGATCACATTCCTGCCACCATCTTCGCAGCGTTTCCCAAGCTGAGCCGCATCCACGATGCGGTCCGCGACCACGCCAAAGTGAAGTCCTGGTACGCCAAGGGATGATTGGTTTGGGGCACCAGCGTGTGCCCCAGCGAACGTCGTGCGGAAGCGCGGCGGTTGCGAGCGGTCGTCCAGTGGTTCGGGCGAGTTGATGGGAAAAAGCATCAACCTGATGGATGAATCCATCAGGTGTCTGATGCGCCAGGTGGGCTTAACCGAATACGCAGGAGTAGCCCGCGTTCACGCCGGACAGGATCGGCGTCACGTCTTTCACCGAACTCTTCATTCCGAACTCGACTTGCAGCAGCGCTCCGCTTAGGCCAGGCAGCTTGATCGGCGTCACATCCGACGGAACCTTGGCCATCTCGACCCAAGGTGCGGCTGCGAGGCTCGCTTTGTCGTTGGCGCTGCGGACTCGGATGGTCACCTGCGTACCAGCCGGGGCTTGCAGCAGGTAGGCAATCTCTAGCCAGCGCGTCTGCGCGGCACCCATGCAGCCTTGGAAGGTGTGCCGCCAGAAGCCCGCCGGTGCCCCCGCGTTGCGGAGCTGGTAGCCGGTCATATCGCTGTAGGTGTACGGACCGCTGCCCACCGACGCTTTCGTCGTCGAGTAGTTTGCCGGATTGACCTTATAGGCCGCGCTGTTGGCTTGGCTGATCACCCACGGGTTGTTGTCGAAGTCGATTGCCGCACCGACGTTGTTGCTCGACACGTTGGCGGTCTTGCCCTTGTAGACCATCTTCGCGCCCGAGCCATCGACGTGGTACATGCCGGTATAGGTGTCTGCGATCCAGATGCCGGTCTTGTTGTCGACGGCCAGGCCGCGTCCCGACTGCATGCCCTGGCCCTGCAAGTCGAGGTTTTCCCACGTCTCGGTCACCGGATCGAAGCGGCCCACGCAGCTACCGCCCGCCGTGTAGATCCGACCGGCGGCATCGGCGGCAATCCCGTAGGGACACTGGGGTGCCTTGGCACCGTTATAGACCTTGACCTGGTCGCCCTTGCTGACCTGCACCACCGCCAAGCTGCCCTCGGCACCGCGCACCCAGACATCGCCGTTTTTGTCGAGGACGAGCCCATACGGCATCGCCGGGGTCACGTTGATGGTCTTCATGATCGCGCCGGTCTTGGCGTTGAGCCGCACCAGCTCGCGGGTACCGTACAGTCCGACGTAGACCACCGTGTCGGTTTCACCAAGGCCCGCGTTAAAGCCCGCAGCGCGGGGCAGCGAGCCCGGCGTCAGCTTGGTAAACCACAGGATGCACTCGTCGCCCGGGCTGTTCGGCTGGCCCTCGGCCCACGGCATCGGCGACGAGTTTTCCGACGTGTCGATCTTGCCGTTGCCGTTTCTGTCGATGCACTGCGACTTGTCGCCTGCGATGTGGACCGCAGAGGCGCGGCTCGCGTCCGATGCCGAGCGGTTGGCGACCACGATGTCGCCGTTCAGTCCCACGGTGGTGCGCGACGGGTCGCCCTTGCCACCGGGATGGGTCAGGTAGCGGCCGATCTCGGCCATCGTGCGGGTGTCGATCTTGGACACCGTACCTTCGGCGCTGTTGGCGACCCAGATGATCGGTGACAACGTCCCGCCAAAGCCCTTCGAGTCGAGCACGACGTTGCCGTCCTTGTCGAGCTTGACCCCGGAAGAGCCATCGTCGGTTGGGTCAAACGGCGTGGTGCCCATCGGGCCGACTTTTTCATAAGCGCCCGGGCCGCCAGGAGGTGGTTTGTTCGGGTCGTACGGCTGGCAGGAGGTGTCACCCGCTGCGCAGTCGGTTTCACCACCAAGGTTCGCAGGGTTACAGGCCAGCGCCAGCAGCGGCAGCACAAACAGCGACAGATTACGCTTCATCAACAGCCTCCACATCGGGGTCGTTACATACGCCTGGCGAAAAGCGAAGCAAAAACTGCGCCTTGTGCGCCGGGGTGCGTGAGCTAAGATTCCCCAAAACCATGAAGCACTCGGCGGAAAGCAGTGCCGCTTCGAGGGAAGGGATTCCCAAAGACCCCAACTCGACCAGTGTCCTCGACGACATTCCTGAGTTCACCCGCTATCGGCCCGGTGGCGTCTTCTTGGTAATCACCGGCTCCGATCGGGGCGAACAGGTGGTGCTGTCGGACAAACCCATCACCATCGGCTCATCACCAAGCTGCGAGCTGGTGCTATCCGACCGCACCGTCTCGCGTCGTCACGCCACCGCTCAGCTTGAAAACAACCAAGTGGTGGTCCGCGACCTCGGCTCGACCAACGGTAGCTTCACCTACGGCGCTCGCTTCAAAGAGATCGTCGTCGGCTTCGGCACCGAGATCACCCTCGGCAAGACCGTGCTCAAGTTCTTGCCTCAGGAAGAGGCGCTCAAGCCGATTGAGAGCGAGGACGATCGCTTCGGCAGCTTGCTTGGCTGTGACGCCAAGATGCGGCGGCTGTTTGGTCTGCTGCGTGACATCTCGCCGACCGACTCGACCGTGCTCATTCAGGGCGAGACCGGCACCGGCAAAGAACTGGTCGCCGAAGAGATTCACCGCCACTCGAAGCGCGCCGCTGGGCCGTTCGTGGTCTTCGACTGTGGCGCGGTCCCGCGAGAGCTCATTGAGTCGCTGCTGTTCGGTCACGTCAAAGGCGCGTTTACTGGGGCCGTCTCGGACCGACAGGGCGCG
>CALLYL010000061.1 GCA_937859535.1 uncultured Myxococcales bacterium | reverse complement strand
GATTTCCTCCTAGCCCAGTGCCAAGACTCGGAGTGTGGCGATCGATTACGACCCAGCGACGAGCGGTAGTGGTCTCGATGGTCGACAGATATTCTTTCTCTTCGTCGGTAGTGCGGTATTTGCATGCCTGGTTTTTGCGATCGGTGTCTTCGTCGGTCGTCGGATTGAGAGAGGTGCCGCTGCCCAGGCCGCTCAACAATCCGCATCCGATCCGCTGGCGATTCTCGACGAAATCGCCAATGCGGAGGAGTCGCTGACCTTCCATCGGACGCTATCGAACTCGACCTCTGTTCCGGCGGTCCGGCCCGCTCGACCGGTCGCCCCGCCGATTCATGGCAACGAAAGCAGCGCGCATCCGACGCCCTCTGCGGCTGCTGCGCCCGTTCCTCACTAGCCGCCGCTGGGCGAGGCAGAGATCAGGTTTGGGGCCGGAGCGTCATTGCGTCCACTTTCGGTACTGGACTTGCTATTGGCGCGACCGTAGCGACGAGACAGGATTTGTGCGAAGCCATCTTCCGGCCCAACCGAAACGACGTGAAAGCCGAGCTTGGTGATCTCGCGCTGGGCAGCAGCTTCGGCCCGCTCTGATTCCCACGAAAAAATTGTTGCGGCGCGAGATCCTTCTTCATCGAGAAGCAGAGATTTCGGGAGATAAGCCCGCGCTTCGGGCCGGACGCAGAGAAGCCCAAGCCCTCGACGACGACAGAGCGACACTGACTGCTTGAGTCGTGGCTCCTCGAGCGAAAGCCCGAGCAAGTCCGAGATCAGCACGACCTGCGCTCCTGGCATCGCCGTCGCTAACTCCAGTGCTTGAGCGAGTCCCCGGGCGCGTTCCGTGGCGGAGCGCTGTCCGTAGGGCAGCTCGATCCCTCGCTCACGACAGAACATGCGCAGGAGCTGATCGTCACTTGGCGGGCTGGTTCCGCGACTTCTTTCATCGCGAAGCAGACGACGTACCGCTTGGACCACTTGTGTGCGCGAGATCCGTTCGCCGCTCGGTGCCACTGCGACCTGCGCCCACGCTGCGGCATCGTCAGCCGGAGGTGGACCAGGCAAGCGTGTCTCGATCGCCTCTTGTTGCCGCAGATAGCGAGCTACTGCTGCGAAGAGTTCACCATCGGTCATCGCCACGAAAGACGGCCCGACGACGTGCATGACATCGAGCAGCTTTTCGCTGAGTCGCCGTCGCAGAATCGGACCATCACCGGCCTTGAGGTGGTGATAGACCTCACCGTCGAACGCGATGAAGCCGAGACGGTCACTCCCTTCAAGAACCGACCGTGCATAACTGAGGCACAACTCGAGCGCATGATCGAGCTTCCATTGACCGGGCACGCCCTCACGCATCGTCACACCGATGTCGAGTAGCAGGTAGTGCACTCGCATCGTCTCCCGCTCAAGCTCTTTGACGAGAGGCCGACCATTTGGCGAGCGAGCCGTCGCTTTCCACGCGATCAATTTGTAGGGATCGCCTGCCACGTACTCGCGCAGCTCGCGCAGATCACCGCCGAGTCCGCTCTGACGGAGCGAATGAACACCGATCCTTTGCTCAGATACACCGACGGGAGAACGAGCGACATCAAGTACCACCCGAGGCTGTTGACGGGGCAGCACCTTTAACTTGAGTGCGGATGGAAAGTACGCTTCCAGCGTGTACAGGCCGAGCGGGTCACTCAATCGCACCGTCGCACCGTGAATGAACCACTCCCCGGCTTGAGTGACCAGCAGCTCGAGCTGTGCCGCCGCCTCGCTGTGAGCCGGTAGGTCCAGTGGCTCGATTCGAGAGCGAGGTAGCACGCAGCGTGAGCCAAAGATTCGTAGCTCGCTCACCCACAGTTTGAGCGGCGAAAGGTTGCGAAGCGTAAGTTGAACTCCGACGGGACGTAGGGCGACCAGGCCTTCGCTGGTCGCGGCGCGAGGCAGCCACCACAACAGCTCTAGGTGCCGTCGCCACAGCAAGGACACGCGCAGCGCAAAGCCGACGTAGCTTGCACACAACAGCGTCAGAGACGTAAGCCCGAGCGCCGAGATCGACCACTGCCCGACCGCCACACCCAATACGAGCATGAACAGCCCAATGGACAGCAGATAGCCACCGTTGGTGTGCAGCGTTGGGAATCGGCCTTTTGCCATTGCGAGCTAGCGACCCTTTTCCAACGCTGATTTCGAGCGCCGCTGTTCACTTGGTCGTACGGCCACTTGACCGAGCGCTTCTTGAACCACGCTCACCGGACTCACCGCTTCCATTTCCGCTTCGGGGATTAGCATGAGACGGTGTGCAATCACTGGTGGTGCCAGTGCTTTGACATCGTCGGGGAGTACGTAATCGCGACCCAGCATGAGCGCTCGCGCTCGCGCCGAGTGAAGCAGGGCCAGCGCCGCCCGAGGTGATGCTCCAATAGCGACTCGACGGTGACGCCGCGTAAAGTGGATCAAGTCGAGGACGTAATCGAGCACTTCATCGTCGATGTGTACTCGGCCCGCCATGCCCTGAAGCTCGATGATCGCTTGGGGAGACAGAACCGTGCGCACCGTCGGGCGTGGCTGTGAGTAAGTTCGCAGCATTTGCTTTTCTGCATGCGGCTCCGGATAACTCACAAACAGCTTCATTAGGAAGCGATCGAGCTGCGCCTCCGGGAGCTGATAGGTACCCTCGTGTTCGACGGGATTTTGCGTCGCCACGACCATAAACGGCTGCGCCATCGTCCGCGTCTGACCTTCGAGCGTCACCTGTCCCTCGGCCATCGCTTCCAGCAGAGCGGACTGCGTCTTCGGCGGTGCCCGATTGATTTCGTCGCCAAGAATGATCTGAGAAAAGATCGGCCCCTCCCGCAGCTCAAACGAGCCTTTGGCCTGGTCGAGGATGTACGAGCCGGTGATGTCCGACGGCAGCAAGTCCGGCGTAAACTGGATTCGCTTAAAATCACAGCCCAAGACCTGTGAAAATCCCTTCGCCAGCGTCGTTTTCGCGACGCCAGGCACACCTTCCAAGAGGATGTGACTCCGGCTGAGCAGACCGATCAGCAGCCCTTGGGTTAGCCCCGGATTGCCGATGAACACTTTGCCGACCTCTTCGACGACAGCCTGGCAGAGCTCGGCGGCCTGCATCAGGCTCTGTGGGTGGATCGCGTTCCCTTCCATCACCTATCGCCACTCCTTACGCATGGGTCTTTCGGTCCAGCTCGGCAAATAGCGCCGTCGCCAGCTTGTACCACTCAGCCAGCTTTCGCTCGGAGATCTGCGTGCGCAGAAGCTGAGTCGGACTACTCGGCGACTGTCCCTCGCGCAGCGACCGCAGACCTTTCCACAGCTTAAAGCCAAGCTCGCCAGCGAGCGGGCTGACTTTTTCGCTGAGTCGGTCGCGCACCACCTTCGGGTCGATCGGATTTCCATCGCTGAAGCTGTTCGGTGGCAGGTATGGTGCCAGTCGGAGCAGCGTCTCTTCGCGAATCAGCGTGGCTGGATAGATAAATCCCCAGGTCACTTGCCCAGCACCGCCTGCATAGCGCTGCACCGACGCAAATAGTCCCGTGTCCGGAGGTCTTACCGGCTGAGCAAACGCACTGTCTTGAGGTGGTCCCGGCAGCGGCATGTACTTCAAGAACAGCAGCAAGGAAGCGACGCAGAACAGCAGACCGAGCAGGGTCACCACTTCCGGATCATCGGGTTTGCCGCGACCTTTGAGCGTCTGCTGAATGTTCAAGTTGGCACCGCCGAGCGCCCGATTGAGCTTATCCGGCAAGTCGTGTCCCGAGTCACTGGATGGGGCACCGATCAGTGCCGCAGGTGGCGTGCCAAGTTGTGCAAACGGCCCGTAGATCAGCACCAGTCGGTCTTGCTGCAATCGACAGATGTCGACGATGAGATGGGCCGCAAACTCCCGGTTACCGGGTAGCTCGAGCATGTTGTTGATAAACACACTGGGATCGGCGATCGCCACCAGTCGTCCGTGACCAACGGCGGCTTCGATCACGAGCGCTGCACCGGGCGCAAAGGCGTAGGTGGCAGGCAGGCTGCTGACGAAATACGACGAATGGTTTGCGAGAAGCTCGCTCGCGGCCTTGCCCAGCGGGGTCACTCGCACCGGCGTAGCAATCGGCAAGCTGTGATCGGGCCTGTACCAGCGGACTCCCGTCGGCCAAGACTCGCTTTCCCGGCGAATCCCCAGCTTAGCGAGTACGCGTTCGGATTTGCCATAGTCATCCGCAAGAATCAGCCTGCCGCCAGCCGCCAGGAACGAGCCGGTCGCTGTTTCGTCGAGTGCCGTCTCTGGATGAAGCACCAGCAGCACATCTTGTCCATCGAGATTCGACCAATCGAGCGTCCTTCGTACTTGCATCGGACAGCCCAAATCGTCGGCCAACCGCTTCAGATCCGACAGGCCGTTCCATCCCTTATGACCGACATGAAAGTCTCGTCCGAGCGACGTCGAGTCCGCTGCCGCAGCAAAAGGAGCCACGACGCCGAGAACGGCGCTCACCGCCAGCGCGACCAGCCACATCCGTGCAGGCCACCGCTTCATGGATCGCGTTCCGACAGCGACAACCGAGCCAGCTCACTGCCGACCCACAGCGTCGCAATGCCGATGACCGTTAGCATCCCCGCCGCCACATAGTCGCGTCGAGCCAAGTGCGCAATGCATTGCCAGAAGAACACAAGACTACTGACGAGCAGCAGACCACACAGGACTTGAAAATAAGGCAGCTTGCGCATGGTCCGTTTCTTTACCGAGCTCTAGAGACTCAACACGAGGAGCGCTGCCATCCCGAGGAGGGCAACCGCCATGGCGACATACAATTGGGGTCTTGGCCGTCCTCGCCGTGCCGCTTGTCGCAGCTTGGTCAGCTCGCTGCGAAGGGTCGGATCGTGGCCAATGTGCAGCTTCAGCGGTCGCATCACCCCAAAATAGAATAGCGACGCCCACAGCATCGTCGTCGCAGCTAAAATAGTGGCTTGCAGAGAAGTCACTTTTGACATGCTCCCGACGAGACGCAGGAACTGTCGCACGTTTGGTTGATGCAAGCAGATTGCAAACACCATCAGGCTTGGCATGGCCACGCACAGGGCCTGCAGAAGCCAATGTGTTGCGGCTCGCCGACGGAGTTTTTGTGACGGTGGCGGTGCCTCGATGGCTTTGACCTCCCAGCTAGACACTGTCAGGCTGAGTGCTGGCGCAGAAGCCGGCTCTTTTGCCAGGAACTTACAAGTCGCCGCCAAGTACGCCGCAAACACGGACAACTTCAACACCACCGCTGGCAGCGGGTGTAGCCGGTCATGGGCGACAGAGCCCAGTGCATCGACGGACGTGAGCAGCAGCGGAAATCCGACCAGTAGCGCAACCTGTGCCCAGATCCGCCGATGAAAACGCAGTCCCAGGAGCAGTAGCAGGATCGGCAGCGGTGCGATCGCGTAGAGCCACTGCGGGGCCGTACCCTGGGCAAGCCACAACGGGACCACTTGCAAAAGCAGCCACAAATTGATCCCCAGCACCGTCGGTGCAAGCGGCATGCGGCGATGATATCACAGCGCTACCGTGGGAAACGTGCGTAAGGGTTAGCGGTTCCTCGGACTACGCAGCGCGGCCGGCAGCGTTGGAATCATCGTGAGCAGCAGCCCAAGCAGGCCCAGCACAGCGGCCAGCCCGAGCATCGTCAGTCGCACGCCATATCGATGAAGTAACGATGGCACCACGAGTTGCCCCAGCTCCCCGCCCAGCCCAAAGAGCATCGTCAAGATTGCGCTCACTCGTGCCCGGTATTCATCCGAGACACCCAGCATGGACACCCCTGCCGTCAGGCCTGCGAGCGGCGTCAGCGCCACCCCAATCAGCACGCAGGCAATCACCGGTGCCAACTCGCCCCGTGATAGCCCCAAGATTCCCAGCCCGAGCGCCAGCCATAACACGCTTGCCGAAAAGATGCGTTCCGTCGAGATACTGCGCAGTTGCCGTTGCAACAGCACCGCGCCGAGCACGACACCGAGCACCAGCCACGTCTCCAGTTGCATCGACTCTTGAGGCGCGGGGTCGGACCGTCCATTCGGCACCAGTCTCCGATACGGGCTCAGCGAAAACAGCGGATGCACCACAAAATTGGCCAGTGCCGCCAAGAAACCGAGCCAAGGCACGCCCGGCGTCTGAAGAAACGTCAGCCAGCCTGCGACGAACTGTTTCGGCAACGAATGCCAAGACCAGTGATTCTCCGTCTTGGTACTCGACCGCAGTGAGCGACATTGAATCGTCGCCAGTGCCAGAAAGCCCGAGCCGATAAGCAAGCTCATAGTCGGCCCAGCCAGGGCGACCAATACCAGGCAGAACATCGCCGTGACAAAGAAGCCAGCACGCGGCAGCGCCAGGCCATAACCGAGTGCACGCGGCGCTTGCCCGGGGCGCACCAGCGTTGGGACTGTGCTTGTACAAGCCGCATCGAACGCCGCCGTTGCCAACACAGATGTGATCTGACACAGCAGCAGCGAGCTGATCGTCAACTGGCCGATCGTTAGCAGCACCGCGCAAATCAGGTGGAGCGTTGCCCGAGTCGCCAGTGAAGCTGTCAGCACCGCCTTGCGTGGCAGCCGATCGCTCACCACCCCAAGCAGCGGTAGCGCAGTCAAGTAGTAGATCGGACCCGGACCCAGCACCGTCGGCACCGTAAGAGCGGTTGCCTTGCTATCGCGCAGCGTCCACCACAGCAGTGCCCATAACATCGCCGCATCCGCGATCAGTGACACGGCTTGTACAAACTGGAGTGTCCAGAACTCTGCGCCAAGCGGTGCGCCCGGATTGTCGTCGATTTGCGGTCGGACATCGCGCTTCTCTATCGGCGCTTCGACGGTACACTCAGTGGTCGATACGGGAGCATCGAGTCCAGCACGCACCGGGGGAGGTAGCGGTTCCAAGCGTGCACCACCGTGTCCCGTGCCCCGGCGGGAACCACCTCGTCGATCCTTTCCCATGTCTGCGCTTCGCCCAGCTCAGTATATCCAAGGTCAATGTACCGCCGTCGGATTTGGTGAGGGAAGCGCGTCGCTGTCGGTACATTGCCGACGGTGAAAATCAGCGCTAGAGTGCGACCATGGTTTTCAGAAACCCGTGCACACGCCGAATTCTCATGCTCTCGTTCGGGGTTTGGGTCGCGACGATGGAGTTATCGTCGTCTCGGCTCGCAGCGGCTCCGCCAGCGTCCGTCCGTTCGGCACAACAGCCGCCGAAAGGCCACGGCGAAGCCAGTCCGCAGCCGGTCGTTCCCGGTGAAAAAGTTCGACTGGCGCTGCTCGAGCTTGGCTCCCAGCGGATGGCGGCCGGTCGATTTGACGAAGCGATCAAGGCGTTCAGCGACGTCGTCTTGCAACATCCGACCGATCCGAAGCCGCTCTATATGCGAGGTGAGTGCTATCGCAAGATGGGTCGGGTCAAGGAAGCCGAAGCCGATCTTCGAGCTGCGATCAAACTCGATCCGAACGGCAAAGACGAACAGATGGCGATCGTTATGGCTGAGCTTGGCGCGGTGCTGTCCGACGCGGGGCGAGCTGCCGAAGCGATCGAAGTGCTCGAGCAAGCGATCAAGGCCCGGCCCGATATGTTCGAGTCCCACTACAACCTTGGAGTCGCCCATGAATCGCTGAAGCACTGGCCCGAGGCGATTGCTGCTTACGGCAGAGCGATCAAGCTGAAACCGCAGGACTCGAACCCACGCGCCAGCCAAGCCGATGCCCAGTACAATCTTGCCGTCGTTTATCGTCGAGCAGGCAGACTCGAAGAAGCGGTCGCACCAGCGCGTGAAGCGGTGCAACTTGCTCCTGATCGGCCCCACGCGCATCTCAACTTGGGGATGCTGTTGTCGGATACCAAGCGATTCGACGAAGCGGTCGGTGAGTTGATGGCGGCAGCTCAACTTGCCGATGAACAGTACCGATTGAGCAAAGTTGTTGAAGATCGTGAGGAAGCTCGACAGGTGCTTCATCGAGCGTATTGGCGACTGGGGGTGGTCCAGAATCGTCGCGAACAGCCCGCTGAAGCTGTCGCTGCGCTTGAAAAGGCCAAGGCGCTTCAGTCCTCGCCGGAGGTGCTGACCGATCTGGGACTCGCTCGTCGCAAAAAAGGCGACATCGTCCGAGCGGAGGCAGAGTTTCGAGCCGCACTCGCTCAGAACCCCAAACTGCACTCGGCCCGCCTGCATCTTGCGTCAACGCTAGCGAGTACGGGTCGGTGCGACGACGCGGTGAGAGAGTTGGCACTGTTGCCGCCCGACCCTCAGCTTGTCGAGACAACCAATCGAATCAAGCAGCGCTGTGACTACGATCGGCAGATGAAAGCGCGTGAACAGGCCCCTAAGTAGTCCAAATCGCAGCGATGTTGGGCCCAAGAGCCGCACAGAACGTCCGTTTTTCCGACGATGAGTAAAAAAAGTGAGCGATTTAAAGGATTTATCCTTGACCCATGCGCTGATGCGAGTAGAGTCCTTCACCTGTCGCCGCGGTGGTGCCGCGAATCAGCCGAGACTCAGCAAATAAAGCGAATAAAAAAGCTTGACGGGCTGAAAAAGACTGATAGATTGGCCACCCCGAGCTGATGAAGAATCAGAATCGGCGATAAGATTTGGTCCTTGAAAACTGAATAGCGAGAAGCAGGGAAAAAGAACATACAAGT
>CALLYL010000060.1 GCA_937859535.1 uncultured Myxococcales bacterium | reverse complement strand
ATGAGCCCTGACAGCGCGGCGTGGTTCGAATAGAACACCGCGATCACCACCACCGCCCCCAAGTCATCGGCAATCGCCAGCGCCGTCACAAACACCTTCGCGCCGAGCGGCACACGACGCCCGAGAATCGCCATCACTCCGACCGTAAACGCAATGTCTGTAGCCGTCGGGATTCCGAAGCCACGCTGAAACGAAGTGCCACTGGTGCACACCAAGAAAATCGCGGCGGGAACCAGCATCCCCCCAAGTGCCGCCACCACGGGCAGGGCTGCCTTCTTGAGAGAAGCCAGCTCACCCTGGATGAGCTCGCGCTTGATCTCCATGCCAACGACCAAGAAAAACACCGCCATGAGGCCGTCGTTGATCCAGTCACGTAGCGACAACGCCAGCGACAGGCGATAGGCCCGAAGCTCAATCACCATCGACCACAGGTTGGCAAAGCCTTCGCGCACCGGGCTGTTGGCCAGCCCAAGCGCCAGCACCGTGCTTACGATGAGCACGATCCCCGAGGCAGCTTCTGCGCGGATGAAGCGAAGAAACGAACTCTGGAGCAGCCGACGGAAGCTCTGCCGTTGCCCTTCGCTCGAATAGGTCGGGGACACCCCACTTGACGGGCCGCTCATGGGCATACCGTAGTGGAGTTGAGGGCGACTCCGCTACTTCTTGGCAAGTCGCCGGAAGACCTTGGTCAGCGCCGAAACGGTCTTGCCGTTTTCGTCGACCTCTGCACGATCGGCCACCGCAAACACAATCTTGTCTCGCTGAAGAGCCAGCCAGGTACCGCTCTCACCCGCCCACAGCGAAGCGCTCCGCACTCCACCTGACGCCGCGTCTCGGCTCGGGTACTCGCACAGCAGGACCGCCATCTTGTCGATGGTGCCCTGCTGACAGCGCTTGGCCTGCATCGACCCGGCATCCATATCAACAAACTCCGAGACACTCCGCCCGGCGTCTTTAAAGGCCTGGATCTCGGCAGAGATGCCCTTTTTGCCGCATCCGCTCAGGCATGGGGAGACCACCATCAGTCCTACTGCAAGCAACGTACGAGTCTTCATCGGCAGTGGTCATCTTACGACAGGCTGCCCCCTTGTGGCTACGCCGCAGTCTTACTCACTAGCACGTCGAGCCGATGCTCCCGCCGGTCAGGTCAGCCAGTGCGGCAGGCGGTTGCGGAGCAGAAGGTCCAGCCCGAAAATCCGGCCCGCTGGCACCAGCGACAGCGATAGCAGCGACAGCACCAGTAGAACGGTACCGCTATCGAACAGCCGTGACCCGGTGAGCAGGCCAACGAGCAAGTACCCGATCAGGGCCAACGCCGCCGAGGTTCGCGACAGAAGCCCCACGCACAGGCACAGACCGAGCACCAACTGCCCCGTACACGTCGCCACGCTGTAGACCATCGAGTGCCGCAGGACATGCTCTGCCACTGGGGCCAGCACGCGAAGCCCATGCTCACCACTGCGCACCGTTTCGAGGTGCCGCACGATCAGAGGCTGCTGAAGCCACCCGGCCGCCACCTGCTGCATCGCCTGCGCGAGCATGAACTGCCCGGCCCCGATTCGGAGCGGAAGAAAGGCAGCGAGTGCGACTTTGGCTTCCCACATCTGGCGAGGACACTAGCACAAAAATTTGGCAGACCCGGCTGGACGCAGTAGGTATTTGTCCTACATCAAGGAACCGTCATGCCGAACCCACAGCGCCTCAAGCTATCCCTTCGGTCCTCCTCTACCCCCGCGCTCATGCTCTCGGCTGTTTCCTCTCGCCGCCCGGCAACAGCCTCAGCCGCAGTAGAAACGCTGCTATCACGGGCCCGCGACCTGTGCGATGAGGGGAGTGAGCCGAAGCTGTCGGTCGAGCGGTGCCTGATCGCGCTCGGTCCGGTCCTCAAGTTCATCTCCGGTGAACGAGCGCTCCACGCTGAAGTCGCGCTGTCCCGTGAGATGTGCGGCGCAGTGCTACGGATCGCCGAGGAGATGCAGGGTCAGACGCCGCTCGCCCCCAAGCTGCGAGGACCGCTGACCATCTCGGCCCCGCAGTCTGCCCGTCATGGTGAAACGCTCCGCACGGGTGCGCTGCTGCTGGAAGCGTATCGCGATGCGGTGCGCCGAACGCTGCGCGGCAGTAGCAACGCCGGGCTTCGGGCTGAGTTCGGTCTGGGCAACGCACTGCCACTCGGCGATGGCAAAAAGATCGCCGAGGGCATCGCACGGTTCCTTCATGCGGCAGAACGATTCCCTGACTGCATCCGCGATGCCGGTCTTCAGCCCGCGCAGCTCCTGGGCCTCGCTGCCCAGGAACGCGTGTTGCGCGCCATGGAGACCAGCGCCCACCAGCAGTCGATCGCGACCGAGTCCCACTACCGTCGCAAAGTGCTCCATCTTGCACTGGAGTACTTCCTTGAGCGGTTCCAGGCAGCGCTCCATCTGCACCTGGTCCATCAACCGAGTCGTATCGCCGAAGGGCTCTCGCTACTGCCAAGCCATAACCGCCCAACTCGCCCACGCTCCGGACTGGCCGCCTGCCAAGTCACGGAGAGCGGCCGGCTGATCTTCTCGTAACCGCACCGGCCACACGACCTAGGTCGTGAGCAGTGGCCATGAGATGCGAAACCGCGTGCCGTGGCCAGGCCTACTCTCGACCTGAATCTGTCCGCCCATCTCCTCAATGATCTGCTTTGAGATGGCGAGTCCGAGTCCGGTGCCCTTCTTCTTGGTGGTGAAGAACGGATCGAAGATGTGGGCAAGGTTAGCAGACTCAATGCCGATGCCGTTGTCGGCAACCTCGACGATGGCTCGGCCATCCCGCTCATCGAGCGCCAGCTTGACCTCGTTGCGCTCGATCGGCCTGTCAGGCAGCGCTTGCAGCGCGTTGAGCACCAAGTTCAGCAGCACCTGTCCCACCCGCGTCGCCGAGCCGTAGATGCGCGGCTTGGCCGACTGAGCAATCAGTAGCCGGGCTCGATGGGTAGCCTCCGAACGAGTCAGTCGCAACACCGAGTGCAGCACGTGCGCCAGGTCGACCGGCTCGCGATCTCCGGGCTCGCTACGAGAGGACAGCAAGATGCTGTCGGCAATGTCGATGAGCCGCTGCGCTCCTTCTTCCGCATCAATCAGCGCCGCTTCGACCTCTTGGAGCGCCGCCGCGTGGTGCTTCGTTCCCTGCGAGTTCTTCGCTTCCAGCAGCGCCCGGTGCGCAAACTGGACATTGGCCGACACGATCGATAGCGGTGTGCGCAATTCGTGACCAATGCTGGCGGTCAAAACCCCCAGCGCATACAGCCGCTCGCTCTGAGCGATGCGAACTTGCAGTTCCTGCACCGTCGCTTTGAGCCGATAGCGCTCCACCGCATCCCGTAAGGTCGCCAGCAGCTCCTCGGAGTTCC